>CAYOGN010000051.1:0-8154 GCA_964403545.1 uncultured Gammaproteobacteria bacterium | reverse complement strand
GACAACGTACAGATGACGGTAGAGATGATAGCACCGATCGCGATGGAAGAAGGGCTACGCTTTGCGATACGCGAAGGAGGCCGCACGGTGGGTGCGGGTGTGGTGACTATCATTGTCGCCTGACCAATCTATTGTCCTGATTCTCAGGACAGATTGTTACTACCGGATTATTTATCGGAAAATTTGATGTTCGAAGGCCAGTAGCTCAATTGGCAGAGCGGCGGTCTCCAAAACCGCAGGTTGGGGGTTCGATTCCCTCCTGGCCTGCCATTACGGCTTCGGGCTGGCAATTGTGCTACCCACCATTGAGATAGAGAAAACACTTTGAAAGATAAATTGACGCTGATAGCAGCCACTCTGGTAGTAGTAGCTTCGGTATTTCTTTACTACTACTTTGCTGACCTGGTTCAGGTTGGCAGGGTAGGCATTGTGCTTGTTGGTGTAGTGATTGCGACTTTTATTGCCTATCTCAGTGATACTGGCAGAGCGGCATGGGTATTTGCCAAAGGTGCAAATGTTGAACGGCAGAAGGTTGTCTGGCCGAGTCGTCGTGAAGCGATGATGGTGACCCTGATGGTGATTGTCCTGGTGATCATTATCGGATTATTTATTGCTCTGGTGGACAAAATATTGTTCGAAACGATTTATAACCTGATCCTGGGAGTTAGCGGATAACTATGTCTGAACAAAAAGAATCGGAATCATCGCCGCAGCCATCTCAGGACGTGCCTGTTATGCGCTGGTATGTCATCCAGGCCTTTTCCGGCTATGAGAAAAAGGTCAGGCAATCGCTGCAGGAGCATATTGATCGCAACAATATGCAGGAATTTTTTGGCGACATTCTGGTGCCCACTGAAGAAGTGGTGGAAATGAAGGCTGGTCAGAAACGCACCAGCGAACGCAAATTTTTTCCGGGCTATGTTTTAGTGCACATGGCAATGACTGACGAATCCTGGCATCTGGTTAAAGGTGTGCCACGGGTGGCGGGATTTATCGGTGGCACCGAAAATCGACCGATGCCGATCACCGACCGTGAGGCTGATGAAATTATTCAGCAGGTATCTGACAGCGCTGATGCACCAAAAATGAAATTTACTTTCGCCCCCGGCGAACTGGTCAGAATAATCGATGGACCATTTGCGGATTTCAACGGAACAGTGGAAGACGCGAATTTCGAGAAATCCAAGTTGCGTGTTTCAGTAACCATTTTTGGACGTTCAACTCCGGTTGAACTGGATTTTACCCAGGTAGAAAAGGGTTAGTATTTTTCGGACCCAATTCTATTAACTATTAAACAGGGGAGCTCTATTTTATTGGTGACTTACAAAGATTTATTTTGTGAGTACCAGGAGCGTTTGGACCCGATAAGAGGCAATCATGGCTAAGAAAATTGATGCATATATCAAGCTGCAGGTACCTGCAGGTGATGCCAAACCAAGCCCGCCAGTTGGACCGGCATTAGGGCAGCATGGCGTTAATATAATGGAGTTCTGTAAATCATTTAATGCTGAAACGCAGGATATGGAGAAGGGCCTGCCTATTCCTGTAATTATTACAGTATACGCTGACAAGAGCTTCACCTATGTCAGGAAAACCCCGCCAGCTGCGGTATTGATTCGAAAGGCGGCAGGTATTCCCAAAGGTAGCGGGGTGCCGAACAGGGACAAGGTCGGTACACTCAATCGAGAGCAACTCGAAGAGATTGCAAAGACCAAGGAACCGGACCTCAGTTCTTACAATATGGATGCGGCGGTGAAAATTATTGCTGGTACTGCACGCAGCATGGGTGTTGAGACAGACGGTGTATAGGAGAAATTTGATATGACGACTAAAGGTAAAAGAGTTCGCGCCGCAGCTGAAAAAGTTGACCGCAATAATTATTATCCAGTTAACGAAGCTATATCACTGGTAAAGAAACTTACTTCGGTGAAGTTTGACGAAAGCCTGGATGTGGCAGTTAACCTCGGCGTGAATGCACGAAAATCTGATCAAAATGTTCGGGGCGCCACGGTTTTACCAAAAGGTACCGGAAAAACCGTGCGTGTTGCCGTGTTCGCTGAAGGCGATGACGCCGAGGCAGCCAGAGTTGCCGGCGCAGATATTGTTGGCCTGCAAGATCTTGCAGACAGAGTCAAGGCAGGTGAGATTGATTTTGAACTATGTATTGCAACGCCGGCAACCATGCGTGTGGTGGGTCAATTGGGTCAGATTCTGGGTCCTCGCGGTATTATGCCAAATCCCAAGGTTGGAACCGTGACCACTGATGTATCCCGGGCAGTATCCGATGCCAAATCCGGCCAGGTTCAATATCGAATAGATAAAGCTGGAATTATTCATTGTCCTATCGGCAGAGCGTCATTCTCGGTGGAAGACCTGGAAGAAAATCTTAATGCATTGATTACCGCCCTGAACCGATCCAAGCCCGCCACAGCTAAAGGGCAGTACGTTCAACGGGTTTCCCTGTCCAGTACCATGGGCCCTGGGGTTCGGGTTGATCGCAGCACGATTAGTGCTATTCGCTAACCAGTTAGATTACACAGATAAATTTCGGGGCATCTCTATATATTTGTTATTAGAGTTGCCCTTCGGGTGGTAGTCCAGTTATCGCATGAATATTTTGCGCTGGATTGCTGAAAAGTTGAGGGTCTGGAAGAAAGTTTGCTCGCAAGCTGAACGCTGGACTGTCAAAGACCGTTGGTGCGCCAATTGGCGCTTAATAAACCGCTGAACCGACCCGGGAAAATTGTCCCGACCAGTGAAGCGTGCAACCAACGTAGACGGTGGTTCGAAGCCAGGAATTCTCCTGGTGCAGGGCACCATTTTTAATGGGAGTTGTTTAAAATGAGCTTAAGTCTCGATCAGAAAAAGGCAGTCATCAGTGAGGTCACCGAAGCCATTGCTTCGGCCCAGGCAGGTGTTCTTGCTGAGTATCGTGGGATGACGGTTTCACAGTTAACCGCATTGCGAACGGAAGCGCGAAACGAAGGCGTGTGGATCAGGGTTGTAAAAAATAATCTTGCAAAACTCGTCATAGATGGCTCAGACTTTGAGTGTTTGACTGAACACTTTGTCGGCCCGGTCATTTTCTCAGCCTCGGAAGATCCAGTTGCCGTGGCCAGAGTGATGGCCAAGTTTGCCAAAGACAACGAGAATCTGAAAATCACTGCGGGCGCTATGAATGGCTCACTGATTGACAATTCGATGATCGAAAGTCTGGCCAAACTTCCGGGTCGGGATGAGTTGCTGGCTAAACTGATGGGCACCATGATGGCACCGGTGCAGCAGTTTGTGTCTACACTCAATGAAGTTCCGAGCAGGTTCGTACGTACACTTTCTGCAATAGCAGAGAGTAAGGAAGCGGCGTAGATGTTTTACCCTAGTTTCAATCAATTCAATTTTTAGTGTTCAAGTATTCAGGAGTATATCCATGGCTTTAAGTAAACAAGAAATCCTCGACGCAATTGCCGAGATGTCTGTTCTCGACCTGTCCGAATTAATCAAGGATATGGAAGAGAAATTTGGCGTATCCGCAGCGGCAGCAGTTGCAGTTGCAGCAGGTCCCGCCGAAGTAGCAGGTGATGCGGTCGAAGAAAAAGATGAGTTTGACGTTATCCTGACCGGATTTGGTGAGAAGAAAGTTGGCGTTATCAAACTGGTGCGCGCAATCACTGGTCTTGGCCTCAAGGAGGCAAAGGATCTGGTGGAAAGTGCGCCTGCTGCAGTGAAGGAAGGCGTTCCAAAGGCAGAAGCAGAAGATCTCAAGAGTAAAATCGAAGAAGCCGGCGGCAGCGCCGATCTTAAATAATTCTTGCATCATCTGACAGGCTTGCAATTGATTCAGGGAGGCGGGTTTCTGCCTCCCTGTGTTGCTGCGTATTGAGGCATGTCTTCAATCAATTTACAGGGAGAAATTGTTCTTCCGGGCAAAGCTGTACTTCCAATAATCTGGCCAACAGGCTGGTTGCATCCGTTGCTACGGGTTATTTGAAATCCAGTTTATTTTTCAGTGGCGAGAGATCGCCGCTGTTACCGCACATTACCGTTTGATCTGAACAGGGGACGAACCATGGGCTATTCTTTTACCGAGAAAAAACGTATTCGCAAAAATTTCAGTAAGCGTTCCGATGATTATCAGGTGCCATACCTGCTAACGACGCAAAAGGAATCATACTACAGGTATCTTCAGGCCGATGTTCCGTCAGAGCAGCGCATTGATCTTGGAATTCAGGCCGCATTCAAGTCGGTTTTTCCTATCGAAAGCTACAATGGTAGCGTTATTCTCGATTTCGTCAGCTATCGTCTGGAAAAACCCAGATTCGACGTTAATGAGTGTATGCAGCGTGGTCTGGTTTATTCCTGTCCGTTGCGCGCGGTTTTGCGTCTTGTAATTTTCAACAAGAGTGGTAGTGGCAGAAAGCCCAAGGATATTATTGAACAGGAGGTGTTCCTTGGTGATATGCCGTTGATGACTGACAATGGTACATTTGTTATTAATGGCACAGAGCGAGTAATTGTTTCACAGTTGCACCGTTCCCCGGGAGTAATTTTTGACCATGATGGCGGCAAAACCCATGCTTCCCGAAAGTTGCTGTTTACTGCCAGAGTGATCCCCTATCGTGGCTCCTGGCTCGATATGGAATTTGATCCCAAGGACTTGCTGTATATCCGAATCGATCGTCGACGAAAACTGCCTGCGACAATCATGCTTCGTGCTCTTGGCTATAGCAGCGAAGAGATTCTTGCAATGTTCTTCGAAAATGACCGAATTTCCATTGATCAGGAGGACTGCAAAATTGATCTGGTCCCAGAGCGTTTACGCGGTCAACAACTTGAGTTCGACCTCAAGGGACCCAAAGGCAAGGTTCTGGTTGAAGCAGAAAAGCGGATTACCGCACGCCATACCAGGGAAATGGAGAAAGCGGGTCTCAGTGAGATTGTAGTACCCAACGAATTTGTTGTGGGCCGGACTCTGGCGAAAAACATTATCAATACTGAGACCGGCGAGTTGTTGGCCGAGGCTAATGATGAAATAACCGTAGAGATTCTCGAGATGTTGCGTGAAAACAGCATCCATGAAATTGAGACTATTTACACCAACGATATAGATTGTGGCCCATTTATCTCGGAGACTTTACGCGTCGACAATTCCGACTCAGAGGAAACAGCACAAATAGAGATTTACCGTATGATGCGTCCTGGTGAGCCACCAACCAAGGAAGCCTCTGCGGCGCTATTCACCAATCTGTTTTTTAATCACGAACGTTACGATTTGTCTGCGGTTGGAAGGATGAAGTTCAATCGACGTATTGGCTACGAAAGTGATGAAGGTCCAGGTACTTTGAGTAAGCTGGATATAATCGATGTAATGAAAAAAATCATTTCGTTGAAAAACGGAAAGGGAGAAATTGATGATATCGATAACCTTGGAAATCGCCGGGTGCGCTCGGTGGGCGAATTGGTGGAGAACCAATTCCGTATTGGCCTGGTAAGGGTCGAACGAGCGGTCAAAGAACGGCTCAACCTGGTTGAAAGTGAGAATCTGACCCCGCAGGATTTAATCAATGCAAAGCCTGTGGCAGCTGTAGTGCGAGAATTCTTTGGTTCCAGCCAGCTGTCCCAGTTTATGGACCAAACTAATCCGTTGTCGGAAGTGACCCATAAACGTAGGGTTTCAGCCCTTGGTCCTGGCGGTTTGACCCGTGAACGGGCAGGGTTTGAAGTCAGGGATGTTCATCCCACCCACTATGGGCGGGTATGTCCCATTGAGACTCCAGAGGGACCCAACATCGGGTTAATCAACTCCCTTGCCGTATTTGCTCGCACCAATGAGTATGGATTCCTCGAAACGCCTTATCGCAAGGTGAATAAAGGTAAAACCACTGATCTGGTCCAGTATCTTTCCGCCATAGAAGAACATAAGTTTGTCATTGCCCAGGCCAACTCGATACTGGATGCTCAGGGTCGGTTTACCGACGAACTGGTATCGTGTCGGCACAAGAACGAATTTTCCCTGTCTACTCCAGATCAGATTGACTACATCGACGTCGCTCCCCAGCAGATTGTATCGGTTGCTGCATCGTTAGTGCCCTTTCTCGAGCACGACGATGCAAACCGCGCCCTGATGGGCTCCAACATGCAGCGTCAGGCGGTACCGGTGCTACGAAGTGAAAAACCACTGGTGGGTACCGGTATGGAGCGCACTGTGGCGGTGGATTCAGGTGTTACCGTGGTTGCACGACGGGGGGGCGTGGTGGATTTTGTTGATGCTTCGCGTATTGTGGTGCGGGTCAACGATGATGAAGGTATCGAAGGCGAACCAGGCGTGGATATCTACAGCCTGACCAAGTATCAGCGTTCCAACCAGAATACGACAATCAACCAGCGTCCGTTGGTGAAGTTCAACGATATCGTATCACGCGGCGATGTGCTGGCAGACGGCCCGTCTACCGACATGGGAGAATTAGCCCTCGGCCGTAATGTACTGATGGCATTTATGCCATGGAACGGCTACAACTTTGAGGACTCAATCCTGATTTCGGAACGACTGGTCAAAGATGAAGTCTACACCTCCATTCATATTCAGGAATTGTCCTGTGTTGCCCGGGATACCAAACTCGGGTCTGAGGAAATCAGCCGCGATATTCCCAATGTTGGAGAAGGTGCATTGTCCAAGCTCGATGAATCCGGAATCGTATATATTGGAGCGGAAGTCCAGTCCGGTGATGTGCTGGTTGGCAAGATCACACCCAAGGGTGAAACCCAGCTTACACCTGAGGAAAAATTGCTGAGAGCAATCTTTGGTGAAAAAGCGTCGGACGTCAAAGATACGTCGTTACGGATGCCATCAGGTATGAAGGGCACTGTTATTGATGTTCAGGTGTTTACCCGGGAGGGACTGAAAAAAGACGCCCGTGCAATCGCTAACGATGATTATGAACTGGATATGGTACGAAAGAATCTGGATGACCAATTGCGTATCGTTGAGAATGATTCTTTTACCCGTATTGAAAAGCTGCTACACAATCATATTGCTGAGGGTGGTCCTGACCAGCTTAAGGCCGGGGCCAAGGTGACCACGGAATATCTTACTGAAATCCCGCGCAAGCAATGGTTTGAAATTCGCCTTCGCAATGAAGGAGCCAATCAGGCAATTGAAAAAATTCGAGACCAACTGGAAAGCCAGCGGATTGAATTTGAGCGACGCTATGAAGAAAAGCGCGAAAAAATACAAATGGGTGACGATCTGGCACCAGGCGTATTAAAGATCGTCAAAGCTTTTGTTGCGGTAAAGCGTCGATTGCAACCTGGGGACAAGATGGCTGGTCGTCATGGTAATAAAGGGGTCATCTCAAAAATTGTTCCCATCGAAGATATGCCTTATATGGCGGATGGTACTTCTATAGATATTTGCCTTAATCCCCTCGGTGTTCCATCCCGTATGAATGTGGGCCAGGTTCTGGAAACCCATCTCGGATGGGCAGCAAAAAATCTTGGTATCCAGATCGGCGAAATGCTGCGCAAGAAAAAGAAGGCGGATCAGATACGCAGGTTTCTTACCAAGGTCTATAACACCAGTGGTAAAAAAGAAGAACTTGATACATTTAGTGAAGAAGAGGTGTTTGAACTTGCCCATAACCTTCGAGAAGGCGTGCCCATGGCTACTCCGGTTTTTGATGGAGCCCATGAAACCGAGATAAAGGGTATGCTGAAACTCGCCGGTCTCCCGGAGAGTGGCCAGACGACCTTGTATGACGGACGCACCGGCGAAGCATTTGATCGACCGATTACCTGTGGATACATGTATATCCTTAAACTGAATCATCTGGTTGACGACAAAATGCATGCGCGCTCTACCGGTCCCTACAGCCTGATCACGCAACAACCTCTAGGGGGTAAAGCCCAGTTTGGTGGTCAGCGTTTTGGAGAAATGGAGGTCTGGGCGCTGGAAGCATACGGTGCCGCATATACTTTGCAGGAAATGCTCACGGTGAAATCTGATGACGTCGTTGGACGCTCTAAAATTTACGAAAACATCGTTCGTGGTGATCACGGCATGGATGCAGGAATGCCAGAATCCTTCAATGTACTTGTTAAAGAGATCAGAGCCCTGGGGCTCAATATTGAACTCAAGCAGGACAAAGGCTAATTATCAAC
>CAYOGN010000050.1:0-11553 GCA_964403545.1 uncultured Gammaproteobacteria bacterium | reverse complement strand
CATGACCCTGATGGCCTGTTCCACGCGCTTTGGATCATCCCTGAGGGCGATCGTATTGTCATAGGATTTAGACATTTTCTGCCCATCAAGGCCTGGCATTTTTGGCGCCTTGGTTAACAGCGCGGCAGGCTCCGGTAATAGCGATACGCCGCGACCTTCAAGATAACCCAGCAGCTGCTGTTTTTGCTCCTGGTTGATGTTTTGCTGGTTTGACACCAGTTCTCTGGCCTCAAGTAATGATTCCCGGTCGCCCTTTTCGGTAAATGACTGCCGTAGTCGTTGATATTTCTTCGCGGCCTTCTTGCCCATCTGCTGTACAGACGCTGCAACCTGTTGATCAAATCCCGCATTGCGACCAAAAAAATGATTAAAACGACGGGCAATCTCCCTGGTCAATTCCACATGGGGGACCTGATCTTCACCCACCGGAACATGGGCCGCCCGATACATCAAAATATCGGCAGACTGTAGTAACGGATAACCAAGAAATCCGTAAGTGGCGAGATCTTTCTCGCGCAATTTTTCCTGCTGATCCTTGAAACTGGGAACCCGCTCCAGCCACGCTAACGGGGTAACCATAGACAACAGGAGATGTAACTCTGCGTGCTCTGGAATATGTGACTGGATAAACAGCGTTGCCTTGTCGGGATCAACCCCGGATGCAAGCCAGTCGATGACCATTTCCCACACATGCTCATTCATTGTCTGCGGAGCGTCATAGTGAGTTGTCAAGGCGTGCCAGTCAGCAACAAAGAAAAAACATTCGTATTCCTGCTGCATCCTGACCCAGTTTTTAAGCACACCGTGATAGTGGCCAAGATGAAGTCTTCCGGTGGGTCGCATACCTGACAGCACCCGTCGATTTTCCAATTGACCGGGACTTTCAATGCTCATTGATTCTTTCCGCCACTATCTGGTTGAGCATATACATCTCTGATTGCATTTTCGGGCTTGTCTTTCTGAACCGTTGCCTTGCGCTCACTCAAATGCACTCACATCACCTTTACCCTGACGCATCACCCGGGGAACGCCACTCTCGAGGCTAATCACCGAGGTCGGCTCAAGGGCACAGGGACCACCATCTATCACCATATCGATCTGATGTTCCAGTCGCTCACGAATGTCTCCGGCATCATTTAGCGGCAGGACTTCACCCGGCATAATCAGGGTCGAACTCATAATGGGTTCCCTGAGTTCGGAGAGCAACGCACTGACAATAGGAAAATCGGGCACCCGAAGACCGATGGTTTTCTTTCTTGCATGCTGCAAGCGCCTCGGCACCTCACGGGTGGCGCTGAGAATAAAGGTATAAGGCCCGGGAGTAAAGCGCTTCATTAACCGGTATTCTTCATTGTCAATGCGTGCATACAGACTGACTTCTGACAAGTCACTACATACCAGGGTGAAGTTATGTGCATCATCCACAAGACGAATTCTACGGATGGATTCCATGGCATCTTTGTTACCGATGGCACAGCCAAGGGCATAACTTGAGTCGGTGGGATACGCGATCACACCACCATGCTTTATAATTTCAACCGCCTGGCGAATTAATCTCGGTTGAGGATTATCCGGATGGATCTGGAAAAACTGGGCCATGCTCAGTTACCTGAACCTGTCATGGAATCGACCGCTGGCTTTGACCGTCTCGACCTTGATCGTTTACGGGGTCGCTTCGACCTGCCATCGCCAGACTGCAGCTGATCGATCATGCTGCGTCTTGTTTGCTCATCCACATCCTGTATTTTTGTCCACCAGTCAATTAGTGCCGGATCGATATCTTCAACCCGACTGCGCAACAACAAGAAATCATAGGCCGCACGAAAACGGCGATTTTCCAGCAGTGAGATGATAGTTCTGGGTCTGCGTCGCTCCAGGCTTCCCTGCATTAACCAGATCTCTATGACGGGAACGCTGACCCGGCGCGGCACTGCCACTTCCGAAGATTGACCTGCAAACACCTTGTCTCCCGCCTGCCAAATCGCTTCATTGTTACCCCGATTATCCTGCGTAATTGCCTGATAGCATTGGTTAAACGGCCGCCACAACAAAACCGCAAACAGGAATGCAGGGATCACCGGCTTATGCTGACTGATTCGCCGATCGGTATTTTCCAGCGCCTGCAGAATAAGTTGTTCCCAGCGTTCACCACTTTCTTCCTCAATGGCTTCTATAGTCTGTGAAAACAGATAAGACGCCAGCCCCGAATCACGCAATTCGTGCCAGCTATTAACGCCATGTGCATGGTGGAATAACTTCAGCACCTCTTCATAAAGCCGCGCCGAAGGGACTTCTGCAATGAGTGCCCGATGCTCTCCAATGGCAGCAACCAGCTTCTTATCCGGCTCCAGTCCCAGCTTGGCTTTAAACCGGAGGACTCTCAACATTCGAACCGGGTCTTCGGTGAATCTTTCCTTCGGCTCACCAATCATCCTGATAAGATTGCTGTTGATATCCTCTACGCCACCGAGAAAGTCCAGCACCTGCTCACTGGCAGGATCATAGTACAATGCATTGGCGGTGAAATCGCGGCGTATAGCATCATCTTCAATATTGCCATACACATTGTCGTCAAGAATCCGACCGCTTTCACTGGCTGGTTTTGCCCGCCATGGCAACCACCCTCTTTTTTTGTTGCTGCTCTTTTTCAGGTTTGGATGCGCACGATAGGTCGCCACTTCGATGACTTCGCGGCCAAATCTTACATGCACCAGACGAAAACGACGACCAATGATTCGTGCCCGCCTGAATAATCCCCGCACTTCTTCCGGGTTTGCATCCGTAGTCACATCGAAATCCTTGGGCTTTTTGCCAAGCATCAGATCACGGACGCAACCGCCTACAAGATAGCCATCATAGCCTGCACGTTGCAGCTCTTCGACAACCTCCAGTGCGGCACGACTTATCCGCTTGCGATCAAAGCCGAATTCAGAGGATTGGTAGTAGGTGGGTTTCAAAATATGTCGGTAAAATCTGACCTCTTTATGAGGTAATAAACCAATAAAATGCCGGTTACCACAGCAACCGGCAGTTATGATGGAAGCGGATTGATCGCTTGAATGTTCAGTGAGTGAGTGCCTGCTCCGGGATCACTGTATTCGCCGCCAGTTGATAGTTTTCAATTTCATTGAAATTCAGGTAGCGATAAACTTTCGCTGCCATCGTGTCAAGCTCCGCCGCCACCTCCATATACTCCTCTACCGTTGGTAATCGACCCAGCACGGCAGCGATCGATGAAAGTTCCGAAGACGCAAGGTAAACATTGGCGCCTTTGCCCAGCCGATTGGGGAAATTTCGGGTAGAGGTTGAGACCACAGTAGAATCATCCGCCACCCGCGCCTGGTTACCCATGCACAATGAACATCCTGGCGGCTCGGTTCTGGCACCCGCTTTGGCAAAAATTGCATACCAGCCTTCTTCCACCAACTTTGCCTGGTCCATTTTGGTAGGCGGAACAATCCACATACGGGTAGGTATGACCTTGTTCATTTTATCGAGCAGGGTGCCGGCAGCACGAAAATGGCCGATATTGGTCATGCACGATCCAATAAAGACCTCATCTACATGTTCACCCGCTACTTCCGATAACAATCGTGCATCATCAGGGTCATTGGGTGCGCAGAGAATAGGCTCTTTAATTTCACCGAGGTCTATCTCGATGACTTCGGCGTATTCAGCATCTGCATCCGCTTCCATCAATTCCGGGTTTTTCAACCACTCCTCCATGGATTCAATTCGTCGTCTTATGGTGCGTGCATCACCATAGCCCTCGCTGATCATCCACTTGAGCATGACAATATTGGAGTTGATATATTCCACAATTGGCTCTTTATTGAGCTTGATGGTGCAACCGGATGCCGAACGTTCGGCAGAAGCGTCAGCGAGTTCGAAGGCCTGTTCCACTTTGAGATCAGGCAATCCCTCAATTTCCAGCACCCGCCCCGAGAACACGTTTTTCTTGCCCTCTTTGGCCACCGTGAGCAATCCTTTCTGGATCGCCACATAGGGTATAGCATGAACCAGATCACGTAAGGTAATACCCGGTTGCATCTCACCGTTGAACCGCACCAGGACTGATTCCGGCATATCCAGCGGCATGACACCGGTAGCAGCGGCAAAAGCCACCAGACCGGATCCCGCCGGAAACGAAATACCAAGGGGGAAACGGGTATGGGAATCCCCACCGGTTCCTACTGTATCCGGCAATAGCATTCGATTCATCCAGGAATGGATAATGCCATCTCCGGGTTTCAGGGAGACACCGCCGCGGTCCATCATAAAGTCCGGCAGACTGTGGTGGGTTTCCACGTCCACCGGCTTGGGATAAGCAGAAGTATGACAAAACGACTGCATGACCAGTTTTGCCTGAAAACCGAGGCAGGCGAGATCCTTTAATTCATCCCTCGTCATGGGTCCGGTAGTATCCTGTGAGCCTACCGTCGTCATCGCAGGTTCACAATACTGATCCGGTCGCACCCCGGGTAGTCCGCAGGCTTTACCAACCATTTTCTGCGCCAGGGTGTATCCCCTGTCACTCTGTACGGGAGGTTCAGATTTACGAAAGACTTCACTGTCGCCCAGGCCAAGAGATTCCCTCGCCCTCGTTGTCAGGCCTCGTCCAATGATCAGATTGATACGGCCGCCGGCACGTACCTCGTCCAGCAATACGTCACTCCTGAGTTCAAAAGTGCTGATCACATCGTCGGTTCCATGTCGACATACCTTGCCAGCATAGGGATAGACATCAATGACGTCGCCCATTTCCATTTTGCTCACATCCATTTCGATGGGTAGTGCACCGGAGTCTTCCATGGTATTAAAAAAGATCGGGGCAATATTGTCACCAAAACAGTAACCTCCCGCACGTTTGTTGGGAATGCCCGGAATATCTTCGCCGGTATACCACAATACAGAGTTGGTTGCAGATTTGCGCGAAGAACCGGTACCCACTACATCACCCACATAGGCCACCGGGTGGCCAAGTTTTTTCAGTTCTTCTAGTTTTTCCAAAGGCTGATCAGTCAAACCTTCCCGGGGATTTTTCAGCATGGCAAGCGCGTGTAGCGGTATATCCGGCCGCGACCAGGCATCCGGTGCCGGCGAAAGATCATCGGTGTTGGTTTCCCCGGGAACCATAAATACGGTGACCGTAATCTTCTCGGCGACTTCCGGCTGGCTGGTAAACCACTCCGCATCCGCCCAGGATTGAACAACTTTAGCCGCCTGGGTATTGCCACTGTCCGCCTTTTCTTTAACATCATAAAAGGCGTCGAACATCAGCAACGTATGAGACAGCGCATGAGCCGCTTCATCGGCCAGCAATTCAATATCGAGCGCGCTGATCATCGGCGTAATGTTATAGCCGCCATGCATGGCGCCCAGTAACTCGACCGCCAGTTCGCGATCTATTATCGGTGACGAAGCCTCCTGGTTAACAATCGCGGCGAGAAATGCGGCTTTAACATAAGCCGCCTGATCGACACCGGCGGGGATACGATCCCGAATCAGACCCAGTAATACGTCTTCCTGGCCAGCAGTGGGAGATTTGACAAGTTCAATCAGTGCCGCGGTCTGCTCCGCATCAAGGGGTTTGGGAACAATGCCCATAGCAGCTCTTTCGGCCACATGTTTTTCATAGGATTCTAGCAAAATAAACCTCTTCTTCCGAGTTCCGTGAAGTAACGAAAACCGCTTCGCCCATGTAAACAGCAACCGCGATTCAGCTTTGGATAGCCTATTTTACTCGATTTGCACAGCTAATTATATTAGTCATTAATCCGGCAATTGAAATGCACTCCCGGTTACATATAATACGCAGTCTTCAATTCTGTAATAAATGGAGCTTCAAATGAAGATCTTGCTTAAACTGTTTGTCGCGCTGACCCTGGTACTGTCAACCCAAAGCTTCGCCGGTTGGAATGCCAATAAAGAAAAAGACGCACAGGAATCAATCGCAGAATTCAAACGGCACGATTCGGATATGCAGACCTTTTTTGACCAGGCCTATGGTTATGCGGTGTATCCGAAAGTCGGTAAAGCAGGGATGGGTATTGGCGGGGCCCATGGTAGCGGTGTGGTATTCGAACAGGGTAAGGTAGTTGGTTCGACCAAGTTATCGCAGCTGAGTTTTGGTTTTCAGTTGGGAGGCCAGGTGTACCAGGAAATTATTTTCTTTGAGACCAAATCTGCTCTGGACGATTTCAAGCACGGAAATTTTGAACTCGGCGCCCAGGCGTCAGCGGTAGCGGTAACGGTTGGAGCATCAGCAGATGCAGACTTTGATAACGGCATAGCCGTATTTACGTTAGTCAAGGGTGGACTCATGTATGAAGCCAGTGTGGGCGGGCAAAAATTCAGCTATAGACCAAAGTAAAGACTCCCTGATTAACATCTTTTTATCAGAATCCAGAGAGCTTGCTGCTTTTATTTCTGCTCGTAGCCCCAATATACACAGTCGATTACAGTCAATAGATTACGAGGACGCACAATGGTTGATGAATCTGCCGTTCCGGTTGAAGGAAAGCCAATCGAGCCACCTTTAGAGTCACCCACACGTCGGGAGACATGGATTCGGCTGCTGTTTTTGCTTCTGTTTCTGGCCATCTATGGTGTCGCAGAGGTAGTACTGGGAGCTATGGTTTTCGTTCAGTTTGGTTTCAAGCTGATCACCCACGAAACCAACCAGAAGTTAATAAAATTCACTACCGGATTGAACAAGTTTATTTATCAGATTCTCCAGTTTATGACATTTAATTCTGATGAAAAGCCGTTCCCGTTTTCGGATTGGCCTGATTCTTCCAGTTGAAAAAAAATAATCTCTTCTATTTCCGGCAGCTGGCGCAATAGTGGCTTTCTGCAGTGCCCGCCCCTGGCAACCTTGCCCCCGATCCCGAATTTATCACCCGGTTTCGCCCCATGTATATCGTAATGCTTCTTGGAAGTATTAACGCAAGCGGTGGTGGTGGAGGCGGGGTATCAACTGTGATACAAAGTTTGCAAAATGCCGCCAATATAGCAAATAGTGCTGGAGTTATTCCCATCATTGGCACGTTACCACCGATAAGTCGAAGCGCAAATTCAAATGCCAATGCCTCTGCAATCAGTGCCGGTATTCGCGGAATCAGTAATGCCAGAATTGCACTTATCAATCGTTCGATCAGTATAAGTGACATAGAAGATGGTCTCCATCCCAATGATCGCGGACAGGAAATTATGGCTCGCCTGTTTGCAGAGCAAATTTTTTGACGATTAAGATCTCCGGAGACCAACCAGCATCATTCCGGCACTCACTTGTTCTCAAATCTGCTGGCAAACAATTATCATCAATCCAGTAAATAATTTACCGAACTTGAACATCCCTTTCTCAATTGTTATTTCATCCTTAAAACCGAAACCGGATTTATCGAGCAGATGGGTCAATTCATCAACAGTGTAATATCTGACATGGCTTCGCTCCAGGTATCTGCGCCACCGGTCCTGCATCCATATTGCCAATGATACGTCCCGTGCACTATCAACAATCACCAGAGTGCCGTCTTTCTTGAGAACGCGTCTGAATTCAGCCAGAGCCGCCTGGGGATCGCGGTAGTGATGAAAGGAAAATGTGCATAAAATAGAATCAAAATGATTTGCTTCGTAGGGAATAGATTCGGTATTTGCCCGAGAAAACTGGCAATTTTTTTCTGTGTACGACAGACTGGCCGCTTTCTTGACCATCAAGGGAGAAATATCAATGCCGAAGGCTTCCCCATCGGGTAGATTTTTGGCTGCTTGCCTTACTGCCCAGCCAGTTCCACATCCTGCGTCCATAAAGCGCTCATTTCCACGAAACCCGAATTTGTCAAGGGCTAATTGCTGGTAGTGCTGAAACCACCCGGATATTCTGTCCTCACCATAGTTTTCAGCCCATTGATCAAATCGATCAGCTGCTTTTCTGGCGTGCTCTGTAGAAGCGGTCGAGTCATCCATTAGTAAACCATCGCATCAGAGATCGTTGCGCTTTGAATACAGATATTGTGGAAAACATTACAAATAACCTTCCGCAAAATACCACTCTGCGGTTTTGCGCAACCCTTCCTCAATGCCCACTTTTGGCTGGTACCCCAATTCGTCTCTGGCTTTGTCAATCACAAAGGCGCGATCCTGCCTGTACCAATCTACCCGCCGGGGAAAAATTGGCGGCGCAATGCCGAAAGGTTTGCAGACTTTTTCGCAAATATGCCCGGCGATAACCAGTGGCCGAATGGGATAGTGGCTAATTTTCACAGGTTGATCCATAGCATTGGCCACTTGCCGTACCAGTTCTTCGATGGACAAATAATTATCATCTCCAATAAGGTACGCCTCTCCACTGAATCTGTCTGAAGTCATGCCCAAAACAAAGGCATCACTAAGATTATCGATATACAATGGATGATAAAGGGTTTTTCCCGAACCAAACATCGGAAACGATGAATTGCGATTGATTCTGTTGAATATCATGAAGAATCGCTCTGGATCACCCGGTCCGTATATGGCCATGGGTCGAAGGATGATTGCTCGCATCCCCTGTTCAACATATTCCAGCACCACCTTTTCTCCAAGGTATTTTGTTTCCTGGTAATAGTCTGCTGGTTCGACGGGTGACATTTCACTCCCTGGCGGATGCGCTATATTTCCGTGTACTCCCTGGGTGCTACAGTAGATGACTTTTGATACTCCATGTTTTTGCGCACATTCCATGACATTGCGAGTTCCATTAACGTTGACATCGAAGTAAAACTCATCGCTTCGATTTAACTCCCTGAACGCTGCCGCGAGATGGAACACGATCTCCATTCCCGAGGTAGCTGCATCCACTGCATTCTTGTCAACCACATTCCCCAGGATCACCTCTACACCAGCCTGCCGAAGTTTCTCTGCAAACAGGCCCTCCTGGTAATCGAGTACTCGAACCTCATGGCCTTCTTCGAGCAATCTGAAGACCAGCGCACTACCGGTAAATCCGGTTCCTCCTGTTACCAGCACTTTCATTTTCTGACTTCCAATGGTTCATCCAAACCCGCATTAGGTATTTTGCAATTCTGCAATTTTGTGTTTAGTGGTGTATTGAGCGAAATCAACCCGTTGGTGAGTTTGCCTGCCAGATGCACCAGGCTCATATATCCGAATCAAACTTTAGTCCGAATCTATAGGGAGTTATCGTAATCTTATGTAGCACAACGCGGCCCTGGGTCTCTAACGGGTCGAGCCTTAATTCGAGGCATCTATTACCTTTTCCGAAGTCGATATCCACTTTTGTCTCCTGGCGCCCCTTCAAGTACTTAAGATATTTTGAGTAGGTGTTTCGGTACCCTTTCCCGATGTTATAGTATACACGCAATAATCCCTGGGTTTCAGGGGTGAAATCAACTTGCACCAATGCATTTCGTTCAATTTTCTGGCAAATTTTCGGGTCTAATTGAATGATCGGATCAGCGCTGGTAGCTTGTATCTCCACACTGTCTCCAAGCCTGCCAAGGCTGGCATTTTCGACATCCCTCAATTGAATTTCTCCGGGCGTAATTACAATGGGCTGACCCCACCAGATGTGAAGATCATCTGGACTATAATAGTTCTTGAGCGTTGTAAACAGACAGAAGATCGCAACTGCAATACTCCCGATACCAAAAAATAGTAATACAGCCACGTTGAATTTTGACTGCAGTGCTGCAAAAAATCTTCCAACACGGGTAACGAAGAGGCAAGAAAATAAAACCAGAACCCCGACTACAGGCAGCATGTATTTGCCCTGGAATTGAACATCTACATACACAACAAAATGTACATACAAGGAATAGGTAATGGCCAGCCAGGCACAGCAAACAACCAGTAATTCCACAAGACGGGGTTGTCGCTTGATTAGACTTTCAACGGCAATATATAAAATTCCAATAAAGCCAATGAAAAACTGAACAATAAAAAATCTATAGACAAATGGATAGGTTCTGAGCTCCAAATTACCAAAATTTGCGATGGAATTTGTAATCAATGCATGCCAATATTCTCTGTTAACTATAAAGGTCCAAACCCCCTCGCCATACCTCTGGATGGTACCGGACCGGTTGGAATTTTCTACGGTTGCATGTTCCGCAATCATTTGCGCTACAATATTATGCTGTAATGGGTCGCTGAATCCATAAAAATACATATTGCTCAACACCCACCACCCGCCTGCCAATATCGCAACGCCTCCAAACAACAAAATGTCCAACAGTCGTAACTTATAGCGCTGGATAATCAACTGATAGAGAAGATACAGACAGATTACGGGCGCAACACCATAAATGGTTGGTTTGTTTATCAAAATAAAACCAAGGACTGCTGCGGCAAATAACAGGTTTCGTCGATTCAGGCGCTGAACAGATAATATTACGAACAATAGCAGGGTAAAAGCGCCCGCCAATAATGCGCCAGTATCATCGTTATGATAGGAAGCGAGGTAAATTATCTGTGGAGTAAACCCCAGACCTACAGTAAATGCCAGCGGTATGCTGATGCTTCGGGTGAGGGTGAAGCAGGCAAAAAATATCACTCCCATCGCGAGTGCGGCTACAGCAGCTGAGGAAAAACGAAAACTCGTTAAATCTTCGAATCCCGGGGTGACTTTGGCAACGATGGCAGCAAAAATAAAATTGAAAGGCTGCCGCATTACTCTGGTCCCTCCCTGGTCAGTCCAGGTTACGATGTTTTCATCTTGAGGGAATACTGCAAGCCGATTGTTCTGCAGATAAAAACGTGTCGCATTTGCCGTCGTAAGCTCATCCGGTGCAGAGTATCCCGGCAATTGATAACCGCACCAGGCATAAAACCCTGTCAAGCTTACAATCAGAAACAAGCCGACAAAATAAGCAGATAAAGGGTAGTCCGGTTTGGTAGCGAGGTGGTTATTCATCCCCTGTCGAAGTTACATTGCACTACTGAAATATACGCCAGGGAATCTATTAATGACAACTCTGGCTCGAACGCTCTGGCCTCAGTCAGGTGATGAAATTTTCCATTCTATACTCGATGTCATATACGCTGGTGCGCCTTAACCAACCATTCAGCGGTCGACCAATATCCATCCGACCGTAACTGAATTGAACCCTGTGCTGCTGGCCAACCTGAAACCATTGCAACCAAAATCAATATCGACAAAGATCAAATTGTCACGCAGTTTTTGAATCTGGTATTACAGGTAGCGGTTCCTCTACCACGGACTCACTTTCTACAGGTTTGCCTTCATCAATTCCAAGTACCACCAGTTCGGTCTCGGGTTGCGTTATTTCGGGAACCAGATTCGAATCTTTAGTCAACGCCCTGAGGCCCTGCTTGTAGGTTTGTAGCGCAGAATCGTGCTCGCCCATCTGTTCAAGCAAATCCCCCAACTCTGCAATTGCCGCGGTGTCCCCTGTGGTCGAGACCAGTTTTGCCAACAACTCCCTGGCCTTTTCTGGTTGATCATCCCGGCGGTATAACAAAGCGGTGGCGAACAAAAGATCAGGATCATCACTATGCTGTTTACCCCACGCCTCAAGTAGGCTGAGCTGGTCT
>CAYOGN010000049.1:0-3928 GCA_964403545.1 uncultured Gammaproteobacteria bacterium | reverse complement strand
CACCATCCTGACGTAAAACCGACACCACCATAATGATACCAATGACCACAATTATCGGGATGAACAAGGTATGAACCCGCTCGATTCCATTTTTCAGCCCGGCTTGAACGATAACTATGGCAGTCAGCGTCACTGCCAGGGCCAGCACGTATTGAACCCAATTGTTGGCAAGCCCATTATGATAGGCGGTGATACTGACCGGATCGAAGCCCTCCCAGGCAGCGAACCAGGCGCTGTAAACAATATTGGCAACCACGATGTTGTAATAGCTCAGCGCCATGAAAATACTGAACAAAAGAATCAGCCCGACAAAAAGACCGGTCTTTTTGCCAAACGCAGCCCGGTAGGCAGCAATCGGGCCAATACCAACGGAGCGACCAAGTGACCACTCCGCGCTGATGGCAGGCACCGCCAATAGCAATACAAAGAAAAGATAAATGATTAAAAACGCACTGCCACCATGCTGTCCCATCATGTAAGGGAAACGCCAGACATTGCCGAGACCGATGGCGATGCCGGCCATGGTGAATATGGTGGTTAACCTGGAGGAAAATATTCGTTCAGTCATTGTTGTCTAATTTTTTAATATTGCTTGTGTGGGCTATTCGGCAGTAGCGTAATTGACCGCCGGGCTACCCGCCGGGTAGAAACTACCAACCAGCAGCATACCCGCCGGGTCGGTACATTCCAGGCAATGGCGTTGTTTTGCAGGCAGGAAAATCATGCTTCCTTTACTCACAGGCGTGTTTGTTTCGCCAGCCCACATATACCCGCTACCCGACAATATATAAATGGTTTCCTCATAAAGGTGAAAATGTTCCGGTGCCCTGGATTGGGGGATCATTCCAATAAACTGTGTGACCTTTTCAGAACCGGTCTGGGGGCCAACCAATAGACGGTAGAATCGATCACCAGTGGTTTGGCGATCACTTTGATTTGCATTAATCAGACGATCCGGATATTTGTTATTGAAACCATCCCCTGACAGCGGGAGAATTTGAAATTGGTCCAGACCAGGACACACTGTTGCGGTCCAGCAAACGATGGTGCCGCAATCATTCCGCAGACTAAACGCTTCGCCGGGATGTATATGCAAGCCGCTGCCTTCTTTTGCCTGAAATTCATAACCAGCAATATTAATTGCTGCACTACCTGCAATTAAGTACAAAACGACCTCACTATTGGCAAAACTGATGTTGCCACTTTCACCCTGCCCCAGTTCAAAGTAAAACAGGGAAAGCTTTTCGGTGCCTTCGGCTGGACCAGCAATGCGACTCCACCTTAAGGCGTCCTGACGTTGTAATTCCAATTCATTGCAGTGACTAACCAGGCAACCGCCTTCAAGATGTACCATATTGCTCAATTCTGTTTGTGGCTTTTGTTTTGATGAGTGATATTAACCCAAAAACACGCAGCCATAAAAAAGCCGCCTTCTGGCGGTTTTTTACAGTGCCTGCAGTCTGGTAGTGAATTGCTCGACTTACGGCATAACAATTTCCCCTGATGCGACAAGTCGATCAAATTCTGCAATTTCCGCATGCCATCTGGCCGTGCAACGTTCTACAAATTCCACCCAGCGAGGATCTGATGTCAATTCGGGCATGTTTAACTCTTCACTCCACAAGCCTATACCAAACATCGCAAAGCCTTCGGGTCCAACCTGCAACGCATAATCCAGTGCGGCGTCGAAATCATCTGCCAGCGCCAGCAAAATAACCACTACCCCACTGACGGTGGGTTGGCCTTCAGGTCCGGTAAGCTCCCTGAAAGCTGCTCCAGTCCGTGCCGCGAACTGCCGGCCAACCTCCTCCTGTCCAGCATCGATGAGGGCTTTTGCGATGTCCACGGCCATGAACTGACTGAATGAATGTACTGGTGGATCGGGCCCCAGCCAGGTCGCCATTTCCTCCTCGCCGATGGATTCGTAAAGGAGACACAATTCATTTTCACAGTCGCTATCAGCGTAGGGATCTAAAGACAAGACACTAATGTCGTTTAGAACACCACCGGCTTCCACCCAGCTCAACAACTGTGACTCTACGATCTCTGCTTCCTGTATTTGACCGGCCCCCATCAGCACCCCATGCAGTGTATCCAAAGGGTGCCCACACCACGCATGATATAGTGACTTGTCGACCTCCCGGTTTACCGCATCAAGCAAGATTGGTATGGCCCGTTCATAAGGCAACAAGCCTGCTGCCATGTACAATATGCATCGTTGTGTTTCGTCTCTTGGATGCACTTCGACCTGCCCCTTTCGGGTCATCGTGACCAGGGCTTCGGTCGGTCTTCCCCTATAGAACGCCTGGTTAGCCTTGTACTCGTAGACTGGCATGTAGTACGGATCGAGCTCCATGGCGCGGTCATAATGTTGCCAACCTTCCTCCATCCTATTCTGGAAAGTCAGCGTTGTTGCCAGCATATTGTGTGCGTCTGGGTTTAATGGATCTTGCGCGAGATAGCGGCGACCATAGGATTCAGCAACCTTGATTTTGCCGGGAATGTAACGCATCACGGTCGCCAAGCCACCTGAGATCAAAGGGTGATTGGGAGCGCGGGCTTCTGCTCGCTGCAAAACTTCATAGGATGCGATGGGATCGAGTTGCGCCAACCACAACAGCTGTGCCTCGGCGATATCGGCCAGCAAATTGTCGGGCTCAATTTCCCTTGCCCGAGTAAACAATGGCGCAGCCTCCTCCCATGCTTGTACGTCCGGCATACCTCGCCAGATCATGTCCATGCGCAGCAGTGCCTTGCGCGCCAACGCATCGGCAAAATTCGGTGCCAGACGAATAGCCTCATCAAACCATCCATCTGCAACCTCGGGTTGCTTCAGTTCTGCGAGCGCGTGCAGATAGGCATCCAGTGCCTCATCGGGAACGGCTATCTCCTGCTCCTTAACACGCACGGTTAAAGCCAGTTGTTCCCCCATGGTTTTGACAATTCGCTGGCGCAATGGCCCCCAACCCTGCTTCTGCGCGGAGAACGTATTGCTCCAGATTTGTTGACCCGTTGCCGTGTCCAGCAGTGCGATATTGACGTGCATCTGACCTGCGATGCTTTGCAGGCTGCCTTCCAGCAGCAGCCCTGCATCGAGCAATCCGCGTACCGAAGCCAGGTCTGTACCGGCACCTGTAAAGCCGGCGATAGATACGCGTCCAATCACTTTGAGATCGGTGTAGGAGGACAGTCGTTGGCGTATGTCCTCGGCCAGACCCACCCCAAGATAGCCGAGTGAAGGATCACCGGTCAGGTTTTCAAAAGGCAGTACCGCCACCGTTCTCAACTCACCCGCAAGCGTGATGCCATGCTCTTTCTGAATTTGTGGTAACAGCAAGTAGCTGAGCGCAGCGGTCAGCACTAGCAACCCCACCAGGGAGATGACTATGACGCCTTTACCCACGCCGCTGGTCGGATCAGCACGAGACACGCCTTCTGAGTCAATATCAAACATCCAGGACAGGAAAACCGCGACCGGGAAACCCAGCACAAAAAGAATCGCAATCGCGGTTTCAGTCCAGACCGGAAATATAGGAATCCTGCTAATTAGAAAACTCAAAATTTCGGTAGCACCCCAGGCGAAGGCGAAGTACAGCCCTGCCGTCTGCAGCACTTTGCGTTTTTTTAGCTCACCGAAAATTCTCATGGGTTAGTTACGCACTATGGGTTGCCACCAAACCTGTATCCGAGTCGTGCTCCGATGGTTCGTGGTCGTAGCCTTGACTCGCGGTCGTAAGGCGCCCAGATCGGGTTTGCCCAGGTCAGGGCGTCCGAATCGGTCAGATTGGACACGAATATATCCAGCGACCAGCGTTCAAAGTTGACACCGCCACTCAGGTTGACAGTTACATAATCACCGAGTCGAGGCGGAATTTCCTCCAGCGTGTTGTAGTAATCCCCCACGTAAGCCATATCGCCACGTACAAAG
>CAYOGN010000048.1:0-5069 GCA_964403545.1 uncultured Gammaproteobacteria bacterium | reverse complement strand
TGCTAATCTGTTCGTAGATGGACCGGTAGCCAAAGGTGATACGAAATCTCAAAAACTGACCAGGGCTACAGAAATGATTAAGGTGATGGCACCAATGTTCGCCAAAACAAATTAGATCAACGGTGTCCAATCTGCGGAGGTAAACATCGATGTCCAATTTTATTCTTATTGCTATTTTAATCTCGGCTTTCGTCAGCGCAAATATTCAGAATTTCGTATAACAGTGCTCTATCACTATAATTCTCATGGTTTCAGGATCGTCTTACGGGTTAATTTTTCAACATAAACAATGAATATATTGGTAGTTGGTGCCACTGGTATGACCGGTGGATCGCTGGTGGAACAGTTGTTGGACAAGGGCCACCATGTTCACGGAGTTGTACGTTCTCCGGGAAAATTCTCCTCCCGGGTACTACAGCATCCGAATATGAAGGTCACAGAGGCAAGTGTTCTGGATTTGACGGATGAGGAAATGACTGCTCATGCAAAGGGTTGTAATGCAGTGGTCTCGTGTCTTGGCCATGATGTCAGTTTTAAGGGAATGTTTGGCAATCCCAGAAAACTATGTACCGAAGCAACGCAGCGTTTATGCCAGGCGATCGAAAAAAACAACCATTCGGTCCCCGTCAAATTCATTCTTATGAATACGGTTGGAGTCCGAAACCCCGATCGTGGGGAGATAAGAACCTGGTATGAACGGATATTGCTTGGGCTCTTACGCCACACTGTTCCTCCGCACAGGGACAATGAAACTGCAGCTGAGTATCTGCATAGTACAGTGGGGAAGAACAACAGGTACATCGAGTGGTGTTGTGTCCGTCCGGATTCGTTAATCAATGCCGAGGTTTCTCTATACGATATTGAGGAGTCTCCTGTGACGGGGATATTTTCTGGTCGACCGACCTCCCGTTCCAACGTTGCCCACTTCATGTGCGAGCTTATCGGGAATGTGAAACTATGGAACAGATGGAATCTCAAAATGCCTGTGATCATGAACTCGAATAGGTAGTTTCAATAGTCCGGTACCCCGGAACCATGACGATGTCTGTTGCTCAAGCATCTTTCAATCCGGTTTCTTCCGGATTCCAAACACCTTCATTCTGTAGGTAAGTGTGGAAGGCTTGACGCCAAGCAATTCAGCGGCACCGTTTTCGCCCCATACCTGCCAATTCGCGTGTCGCAGGGCAGAGATAATACTGGATTTTTCCTGCAGGCGAAATTCAGTTTCAGTCAGGAATCCAGCTTCATCGGGCATCACACGGGTTGTCGATGCTACCGTTGCCGCACAGGTGGAAGAGGGTGATGGATTTGCAGCAGCAATGGTGAACTATCGCTTTATCGCAAATACTGTGTGGAGTACCAGGGAAGCAACAGCAGCTGTCAGTGCAGCTGATTAATTCAGGCAGTAATGGTAGTAGTGACAGTTACTCCAACTACTGTCACTATTGCCAACAGATATTTATCATAGATTTGATAAATTGGTCAAAACCATAACATCAGGGCAAATCATCATGGGACATAAATTTGCGGAAATCGCTTTTACCGATGCGGTCAGGGAGGTTCAACAGGTACAGGGTAGTCGAAATAACTATGCCGCGATGGATCAGGGGGAGGATTACAACAATATTCTCGGTCCCCTGGAATCCGATTTTATTGCTGAGCGAGACAGTTTTTATATGTCCAGTGTGAGTGAAACTGGATGGCCTTATCTTCAACATCGTGGTGGGCCAAAAGGATTTGTGAAAATTATCGATATGCAAACAATGGGCTTTGCTGATTTTCGTGGCAACAGGCAGTATGTCAGTACGGGTAATTTTCTGAACAATGACCGCGTTTCGCTGTTCTTTATGGACTATCCAAACAAGCGACGCCTTAAAATATTAGGCCGTGTTCGACAGGTTAGTGTTGATGAGACAGAATTATTGTCGAAATTGAAGGACCCGGGTTACAGGGCTTTTGTCGAGCGTGGCTTTGTGATCGGGATCGCGGCATTTGACTGGAATTGTCCACAGCACATTACACCACGTTTTACCCAATCCCGGGTTGACGAACTGATGGCGCCATTAATTGAGGAAAATCGAATGCTTAAATTAAATCTTGAGCTTAATGGACGATCATCCTGAATTCAGTGAACCGGGCCTGTAAAACCATGGATTGAACTCATCAAACCCCGTGGTTTGGAATGCCCGGCAAATACCGGGACGCAGTTCATTGGTCACCAGGGGATATCCGTAAAAACAATGCCAATCCTATGGGCTGGTAATTATTCCACAGCGGATTGGTAGGAGCCGTCTGCGTCGTGGGTTTCGCGACCCGTCAAAGCTGGTGTAAATACACAGACCAGGCGCATGGGTGAAAATGTCTTCAATCGATGTTTTTCGTGCTTGTCGAGCGTGTACACGGTGCCTGGCTTGAGCGGAAAAACCTCGCCGGTGTTAATATTTTCAACTTCGCCCACACCCTCGACAACGTAGTTGGCTTCAATGTGGTATTTGTACCACATGATTTGTTCGACTCCGGATTCTAAAGTGGTCTCAGTCAGGGTAAAACCGACATTGTCTTCTGCAAGCAGAAAACGCCGGCTTGCAAATTTGGCACCTCGGACATCACGGTCCGTATCCAGAATTTCATTTATACTTCTTACGATCATAATTTGTCCTCAAAGCTCATTGTTTCGAACGCAAACTTTTGCATTTTGACAACCACCACCTCCTGTCTTGCGGGAGGCGGGTTTGTCATTTGTGTGATTTGGCCAGTGTACCGCATGATAAACGCTATTCCGGAAACTGCTGGTAAAAACGGTCAAAGGCGGAGGTCGTACCGCAGACATAGAGCGCATCCTCCGGGTCGAGAACGAATGTCGGTAGAATATCCATGATCACCGGCCCGGCGCGTTCGACCGCGGCGATGGTGCAGCCGCTGTGCTCACGAACACCGGACTCCAGCTGATGACGGCCCGCGGGGGCCGCGGCGGCGAGTTTGATCATCTTGATGTGAGTTTGTCGGGAGACCAAGTGGTCGCAGGGTGACCGCGACAATCCATATACCGGCGAGCAGAATCAGCAGATCGAGTGCGATTTCATGCATAGTTTAAAATTTCATTCGTCATTGCGAAAGAGTTGTATTATGAAGAACACAGGGAAATATTCCAAAGTCCAAATTTATTGGACTATCGATTAGCATTCTCTGCGTGATCCACAAGCGATTTTTTTCTACAGGTTTAACACTGGCTGGAGCTGGAAAATGCCGGGGAACAACTCTGACGAGGAATAATTTCGGGGCCGCCGGGGACAGTAAAATACGGTTACTGGCGACGTGAAGGAGTGGTGCGGATCAATTGCTTGCCGTTCAGTGGGGTTTTGATACCGGTTAGCTGAAAGTTTTGTATCTCCCGCGATTTGGATTTACTATCGGGTCATATCAATACATTCAACAGGTGAAATGTACAATATTGAACTCGCAGTATTGCAAAACCTTGATAAAAGTGAGTGGCATACCCTGGGAAAAATATCAGAAAGAACAATGATCCAGAAACAGGTGGCCGTGCAGAAACTGGATGAACTGAACAGAAACGGAATCATCGAATCTCGCACAATTCCCGTATCAGGCAATGCCGAATCAGCTGGTATTGAATGGCGTAAACACGAAAACTCTTTGGAGAATTACCTGAAAGACAAAATTCCCTGGTAACAAAGCCCGTCTTTAGTTTTCAGAAACCAGTTTTCACCGATGGCTTTTTTATGCTAATTCGGGAATTTTAATGCGACATTAATACCGGGACAGTCATGTGTTGCAGGATATTGTAGCTTGCTCCACCGAGTACGAATTCCCGCAATCGACTGTGTCCGTAAGCGCCCATAACAATAAGATCAATATCTCTGTCTGCGGCACAATTTAGCAGTACATTTGCCGTGGATAAATTGCCTTTAAGGGTTTTGCTGGCTTCCGCCTTAACGCCATGCCTGGCCAGATAGAGGCAAAGATCAGCGGCAGGAACATCGTCACTGGTGGCTTTGACAATAGAAAGTACAAGGACATTTTTTGCCATCTCAAGTATCGGCAGCGCGTCGTTTACTGCGCGGGTGGCTTCTTTGCTGTCATTCCAGGCAACCATAATGTGATTGCCGATATTCTTTTTCATTCCAATGTAGGGAACTACCAGAACTGGTCTTGAGGAACCCAGCAGAATACCGTTCTGCACCGCGTGGGAAGCATTTGGATGATCCATGCTGCCTCCCTGACCAATGACGACCAGGTCAGCGTAACGCGAAAGTCGATTAATCTGTTCATCGACATAACCCTTTGGACTATGCCATTCTGATTTGCAACCGGCAGCATGGGTCAGTTTATTGAACAGCGCTTCAGCTTCGTTTGCAGATTCCTGTGCGCTCTCCTGTAATTCCTCCAAAACACTCGCAGGCACGCTGGCCTCCGCGTAAACCGGCATATTTATGTGGGGTATTACGTAAACCCCTGTAACGTGGGCGTCACTCTTTGCTGCGACATCGCAAGCCGCCTGCACTGTTGCTGTGGCGTTGCTACTTTGGTCAACGTGAACCAGGATATTTTTGTAAGCCATGGAGTTGTCTCCAGAAAGATTAGTTTATCGTCAATTTACGCAAGCCAGACTATACAGTGTTTGATTCAGGTCAACAAAGAGGGTTGTTCCAGGATGGTTGTAGTCTGGTCAATAGTCACAGCTTAAATTCGGTGGTGAGTTTCTTTGCTGTAAGCTGCTTTTTCAGCTGCACGTAGTCGGGAAGCCCATTTTTGTATGGCGGGTAGTCTTCTCCCCGAATCAACGGTTCGAGGTAGGTTCGACAGCGCTGGGTGATACCAAAACCATCAGCACTGATAAAGCTTTTTGGCATCTTTCTTTCTACGTTCGCGACCCGGCCAAGGCTTACTGAGCCGATTTTCCAGCGATAGGGTTTGCTGCTGGTACGCACAACTGTGGGCATCACCGAGTTTTTGCCCGCAAGCGCGAGTTCAACCGCCGCTTTACCCAATGCATAAGCCTGCTCTGCGTCAGTTTTTGAAGCAATATGCCGAGCCGAGCGCTGCAGATA
>CAYOGN010000047.1:0-31079 GCA_964403545.1 uncultured Gammaproteobacteria bacterium | reverse complement strand
TTTACTTCTTGAGGAGCGATTAAGGCGAAAGGATACCAAACGAGGATTTGTCATTGATGGCTATCCGCGTAATATCCCCCAGGCTCAATCTCTGGATAATCTGTTGGGTATGCTAAGCCGTTCCCTGGAAGTTGCCATTTTTGCCCAGGTGGACGAAGAGGTGTTGCTCAAGCGAATTACCGGGCGTTCGAACTGTAGTGAATGCGGGGCAATATACAACAAGTTTTTTTCTCCATCTGCCAAACCGGGAAAGTGTGACAAGTGCGGTGGCAAACTGGAAAAACGCAAAGATGATGCGCCAAAAATTGTTGCTGCGCGGATAAAGGTTTATAACGAAATTAGTTCGCCCTTGATCGTTTACTATCGTGCGCAACACAAGTTACGCACGGTGTCGGCAGCAGCTGAGCCGGAGGAAATTCACAACAAAATTTGCTCAATTGTGGATCTTGAAATTCGACCCCTGGAAATAGAGGCCCTGGTAACGGCTGCTGATTCTGTGGTTGAAGAGGAAAGCACAATTATCGCCGGAGGCCAGATTAACAAAGTTATACCAGTGCCCGAAGTCAGGGTCCGAAAAGCGAAGAAGTCCACGAGCGCAACAATAAAAAAACCAACAGGTAGTGCGGCTGCAGGAAAATCCACCGTCAGGAAAAAACCTGCGGCCACGGTAAAGTCAGCGAGCAAAAAGACTACTGCCAGGAAAAAGTCGGCGGCAAAAAAAACGACTGCAAAGAAAACAGCTGCGAGAAAACCAACCAAAAAAGCCACCGCGATAGCCACAGTCGCCAAAAAGAAAGCCGTCGCTACCAGGTCGGTGGGTAAAAAAGCTCCCGTCAAAAAGGCAACGGCTAAAAAATCAGTAGTCAGGAAGGCTATTTCGAAAAAGAAATCTGCGGGTAAGAAGAGTACATCCAGGAAGACACCAGCCAAGAAGACCGCAGCGAAGAAGACTGCAGCGAAGAAAGTGGTGGCAAAAAATTCTGCGGTAAAAAAAGCAGGAGTCCGCAAGACGGCGCAAAGCAAAAAGGCCACGGCTAAAAAGAGCACAAAGAAATCCACTACCAGGTCAAGTCAAAGTCCCGGTCAAAAAACTGCGACAAAAAAAGCCGCTACAAGAAAAAAGAAAATATCTTGAGCGACCATCCACAACAAGCTGCATTTCCCGCTTCAAGGCCAAGGCGGATGCGGCGGGATGATTTCAGTCGTCGTTTAATGCGGGAAAATACGCTTACTGTGGACGACCTGCTGCAACCGTTGTTTGTTTGTGAAGGTGCGAGTAAAACTGAAGCAGTTCCGTCAATGCCGGGTATTTTCAGGCTCAGTCCGGACCTGATTGCAGAAAAAAGCCAGTCTCTGTTTGAACTCGGCATCCCGGCAGTAGTACTGTTTCCTGTTACCCCACCGAGTGCCAAGTCTGAAGGTGCAGAAGAAGCTTGGAATCCGGATGGACTGGCACAACGGGCGATCCGCGCAATCAAGGATGCGGTTCCAGCGATGGGGGTGATTACCGATGTAGCCCTGGATCCCTATACCAGCCATGGACAGGATGGACTGATTGATAAAGACGGCTATGTGGTCAATGAAATCACAGTGGAGGCACTGGTGAAGCAGGCACTTTCACATGCTGATGCCGGTGCGGATGTAGTTGCACCGTCTGACATGATGGACGGTCGAATCGGGTCCATTCGTTCGGCCCTTGAACAGAACGGGCATATTCACACCCGTATCCTGTCCTATGCGGCCAAATACGCATCCAGTTTTTACAGTCCATTTCGTGATGCCGTGGGTTCGGCAGAAAATCTTGCTGGTGGAGACAAGTTTACCTACCAGATGGATCTGGCCAACGGTGACGAAGCGTTACGCGAGGTGTCCCTCGATATAGCCGAAGGTGCCGACATGGTCATGGTGAAGCCCGGGCTGCCATACCTGGATGTGATCTGGCGAGTCAAGCAGAGCTTCGGTATGCCAACTTTTGCTTATCATGTAAGCGGTGAATACGCGATGCTTAAGGCGGCCTGTGAAAATGGCTGGCTTGAGGAAAAAAAGGTAGTGCTGGAAACCATGATTGCATTTAAACGTGCCGGTTGCGACGGTGTATTGACCTACTATGCCGAAACGGTAGCTGGCTGGCTGGGTCAGGACTGATATACAACCGCGAGGTTGTTTGCGGTGCCGGTTTCGCGTATACAGAACCCCATCCGGGGTAAAATCCCGGCGAACCTGTCGCTTTGGAACAATGCGGAAAGCAACTATGAGCAAACACACTCCAGTTGAAATTAATCTCAACAAAAAAAATCGCAATCTGAAGGTTTCATTTGATACTGGTGAAGTCTTCGATATGAGTTGTGAGTACCTGCGGGTCAATTCACCATCGGCTGAAGTACAGGGCCACGGTCCCGGGCAGGAAACGCTCCAGCTAAAAAAGGAAAACGTCAATATTGATAACATCGAATCGGTGGGCAACTACGCGGTTAAACTTGTCTTCAATGATGGCCATGAGAGCGGAATTTATTCCTGGGACACACTCTATGTTCTGGGGAAAAACCAGGCAGAAAACTGGAGCAGCTATTTGAACAAACTTGAGCAAGCCGGCCACAAGCGAAAACTGGACGCCTGACTAGAAATAAACCGTGACGGATTCATCCACAACCCATTTTGGTTATCGTGACGTAGGGATTGAAGCCAAGCAAAAGCTCGTCGGTGATGTGTTTCGCTCAGTGGCAAGCCGTTACGATTTAATGAATGATCTGATGTCGTTTGGTGCCCATCGACTGTGGAAGCGATTTGCTGTGGGACAAAGCGGGCTCAGACCCGGTGATCGGGTGCTCGACGTTGCGGCGGGAAGTGGGGACCTCAGTGCGCTGTTTGCCCGCCAGGTTGGAGCAGGGGGAACGGTATGGGTGACGGATATCAACCCGGCAATGCTGGCAGAGGGTAAAGATAATCTGATCAACGCCGGGTTGCTGGAAAACATCAAATACGCGCTGGTTGATGCCGAAAACCTTTGTTTCGCGGATGAAGAATTTGATTGCGTGGCGATTTCATTTGGATTGCGTAATGTTACTCGCAAAGAGAAAGCGCTGGCCTCAATGTGTCGGGTACTGAAACCGGGTGGGCGTCTGCTGGTACTGGAGTTCTCCCGACCGTTGATTCCATTGCTGGACAAAATTTACGACAGCTGGTCATTCAAAGCAATTCCAAAAATTGGCAAAATTGTGACCGGGGACCAACAAAGTTATCAATATCTCGTGGAATCTATTCGCCGCCACCCCGACCAGCAGACATTACAGCAGATGATGCTTGACGCCGGGTTTGATCATGTTCGGGTGCACAATTTGAGTGCTGGCGTGGTTGCCCTGCATATCGGTTATCGTTACTGATGAATCAAGCCCGGGTACTGTTCTTTGAAACCCTGAACAAGGCGGCCCATACTTTACTATCGGTAGATCCGGATACCGCTGCCCTGTTCGGTCAGTTAAAGGGCAAGCTGTTTTGCCTGGAATTGACCTTGCCGCCACTGATTATTTATCTGATCCCTGAAGCAGATGGATTTATCCTCGCAGCGGAATCAGATGAGTCGCCAGATGTAACTCTGACCGGCTCAATCTTCGCTTTCTCCAAATTAAGTGGTAAGGGCCCGGCAAGCAGCGTACTGACCGACGGTCAGGTGACGATGCAAGGCGACGCCGAAGCGGGTCAGACGCTGCAAAAAATCCTCGCCCAGTTCGATCTTGACTGGGAAGAATTGATTGCCAGGGTAGTCGGTGATACTCCGGCGAGAAAAGTGGGCAATCTGGTTCGCGCTGCCAGCGGTTGGGCAGAGGCCACTGCCGAGAAGTCGCGTAACAATATGGCGGATTATTTGTCCGAAGAGAAAAAAATCCTGGTCACCGAAACGGCGATGCGACGATTTGAAAATGCAGTCACTGATTTACGGGCAGATTCAGATCGCCTGGCCCAGCGTGTTGAGCGGTTCAGGCGATCGGCGACGAGGTAGTTGAGAACACCCCCTGGGGATATGGTAAAGAATCTATTTCACCTGTACCGCATTGCGCGGGTACTCATTCGGCACAATCTGGATGAATTTGTCATCGCGCTGAATCTGGCCAGGCCCTGGACCTTGGCACTGAAGGCGGTTCCACAGCGTTGGCGTAGCCATCATGGTGAACCACGCGGGGTACAACTGCGCGAAGCGTTGCAAGAACTCGGACCCGTATTCATCAAGTTTGGTCAGGTGCTGTCAACTCGTCCCGATCTGATCCCGGAAGATATTCATCGGGAGTTAGTCAAACTCCAGGATCAGGTGCCGGCATTCCCGGGCAGAGAGGCACGCCACATCATTGAAGCTGCCTACGGTGATGCGCTGGAGAATCATTTCAGTTTTTTTGAAACCGAGTCCACTGCCTCTGCCTCGGTGGCCCAGGTCCATTATGCAAGGCTACTCGACGAAACCGAAGTTGTGGTCAAAGTACTACGCCCGGGTATCAGTAAAATCATTGAGCGCGATCTGGCCCTGCTCCATACCCTGGCACAGCTGGCAGAAAAGCACTGGTCTGAAGCACCCCGGGTCAAACCCCGGGAAATTGTCAGCGATTACGACAAGACGATCCACGATGAGCTTGATCTGATGCGTGAAGCCGCCAACGCCAGTCAGCTCAGGGTTAATTTCAAGGACTCCGAATTAATCTACGTGCCCGAGGTGTATTGGGATCATTGTCGGCGCAATGTCATGGTAATGGAAAGGATTTACGGTATTCCTGTGCGGGATATTGAACAGATCAAGAAAGCGGGAATTGATCTGCGAAAACTTGCCCACGACGGTGTCGAGATCTTTTTTACCCAGGCATTTCGTGACGGGTTTTTTCATGCCGACATGCACCCGGGGAATATTTTTGTCTCCGAATCGGGTCAGTATCGCGCCATCGATTTCGGTATTATGGGGACGCTGGGAGACGCTGACAAACGTTACCTCGCGGAAAACCTGTTGGGATTTTTTAATCGAGACTATCGCGCAGTGGCAGATGCGCATATTCGTGCCGGCTGGGTGCCTCCGGAAACAAAAGCCGAGGACTTTGAAGGTGCTATCCGCACCGTATGCGAGCCGATTTTTGCCAAACCCATTAGCGAAATATCATTTGGTACCCTGCTGATCGATTTATTCAGGATCGCCCGTCGTTACCAGATGCCGGTGCAACCACAACTGGTGTTGCTGCAAAAAACCCTGCTAAATATTGAAGGGCTGGGTCGTCAGCTATACGCCGATCTGGATTTATGGGAGACCGCAAAACCATTCCTTGAACGCTGGATGAATGAGCAGATTGGCCCCCGTGCCGCACTACGCGCGATCCGAAGAGAGCTACCTAACCTGGCAACCCTGGCACCTGAAATGCCCGCTCTTGCCCATCAATTGCTCTATCGGCTGAAAAATGATGAGCTGGTATTTCGTATCCGCGACCAGGAAGTGGAGCAACTTCGTCAACAACTCGCGGAATCTGCCAGCCAAACCCGCCGTTTGGTTACCGGCCTTGGCCTGCTCCTGCTGGCAGCAGTACTGGCAATCGGATCGGATATCGAATCGTTACCATTGATCGTGTGGTTGCTCGGTTCATCAGGAGTTTTACTGATGGCGATGAACTGGTTGCGAAAAAGCTGATAGAAATACAGTGACAAATTCGACCAATAAGAATGGTCAAAAAACGATACCCGTAGCGTCCGGGCAAGAGACGAAATCGCGGGGTGTGTTGATGCGCGTAATCAACATACTGCTGCTCGGGGTGGGTGTCGGCACCATCGGGTCATTCATTGCCGTGGGATTGGTTGACTCGATAAAGTGGATCAGTGTGCAGGTACACGACATCCAGCGGTCAACAATCAGTGGCATTGATCCAGTGATCTTGCTGGTCCCGGTAGCAGGGGGCTTGCTGGTAGGGGGCCTGGTTTATTTGATGTCCGGCCGGCGACCAACCAATGTCACTGATCTCGTGTTTTCAGTGCAGACTCGAGACCACCGGTTCCCGCTCAAAGATGGATTGCTCAATGCTGTGGCGGCTATTGTTGGAATTGGTAGTGGCGCATCGGTAGGGCATTATGGCCCCCTGGCGACGATGGGTGCGACTCTGGGCAGCAACGTCAGCCGGTGGTCTCGTAACGATGTCACCATCGGCATAGGATGTGGTGTAGCGGCGGCTATTTCTACCGCCTTCAGCGCTCCCATTGCGGCCGTTATATTTGTTCACGAAGTGATTCTGAGGCATTTTTCGTTGCGCGCCTTTGCGCCCGTTACGGTGGCCTCATCCACCGGATTCTTTATTGAAAACTACTTGCTTGGAAGACCGCCACTATTTCGGGTGACCGCTGAACGATCAAATTTCGCTCCGGAGTTTCTTGCATTTGTGTTGATTGGAATTGTCGGTGCACTGGTAGCAACGGTATTTATGAAGTCCGTTATCGCCGCCACCCGGCTGGCTGCACGGTGCAAGCTACCGCCCTGGATCAGGCCGGCGGTGGCGGGTCTTGGTATCGGGATCATGGCCCAATGGATTCCGCAGGCCATGGGAATCGGCAGTCAGGTTCTTGAGCAGGCCATAACCGAAGGATTTTATGAACCGACCAGTCTGTTGCTGATCCTGCTGGCTAAAATTGCTGCCACCGCTCTTTGCATCGGGTTTGGATTTGCCGGCGGTGTATTTAGCCCTTCACTGCTGATTGGTATGTTGACTGGTGTTCTTCTCGGCAATCTCGCCGGCTTTCTATACGGGGATCTTTCTTCCGGCCTGGCGTTCTATGGTATTTGCGGCATGGTCGCGGTGGCAAGTCCGGTCATCGGGGCACCACTCACTACCATTCTTATCGTCTTTGAAATGACGCGTAACTATGAACTCACCATCGCGGCAATGATGAGCGTAGTTTTTTCCAATGTGGTTGCCTATCGCCTGTTTGGGCGATCTTTGTATGATCGCCAGTTAGCGATGGAGGGCTTTGATTTGTCCCAGGGGAGGGATAAAGTGATTTTACAACGTACCACCATTTCCAGCCACATTATTACCGAGGCGGTGATTATTAGCCCGGGACAGACGCTGGATCATGCGCGTCAGGGAATGATCGAAGCAGGTCGTCAGGAGTGTTATGTGGTGGATGATCTGTCAAAGTACCTGGGTAAAATAAGGTTGTCAGATATTCTTCAACTGGAACGTCGGCTGAAACTATCGCAGGAGCCTGCGAGTGATCATTGTGATCCGGATCAACTTTTTTTTCATCATGACATATCGGTATGGGATGCGCTGGATCTGATGCAGGGATTTATCGGCGAAGGTATTCCGGTCATCGATCAACGAGATTATTTTATTGGCATTATTTACCAATCGACCCTGGTTGCGGCATACTTGAACGCAACCGAAAATTTGCGTGTTGAAGAACACGCTGCAAGTTAACCCTAATTTATTTAACTATGGCTACCTATCCTTTTAAATGGGATGATCCTTTCGATCTTGATTCCCAGTTGAGCGAAGAAGAACGCTTGATTCGCGACAGCGCTCATGAATTTTGTCAGTCCAGCCTGATGCCAGGAGTTATTGAGGCCAATCGATCAGAAATTTTTGATCCGGAAATTATGCGAGAATTTGGCCAGCTTGGCATGCTCGGCTCTACTTTGCCGGAGCAATATGGCTGCGCTGGCCTGAACAATGTCAGTTATGGGCTGGTGGCCCGGGAGGTCGAGCGGGTTGATAGTGGTTATCGCTCTGTGATGAGTGTGCAGTCTTCGCTGGTAATGCACCCGATACATGCTTACGGTAACGAGGAGCAGCGTCAACGATTTTTACCGAGGCTGGCAACGGCAGAGTTAATTGGTTGCTTCGGACTCACCGAGCCCGATCATGGGTCGGATCCAGCCAGTATGAAAACCCGGGCCGAGGCAGTAGATGGTGGTTACCGGCTGAACGGCAGCAAGACGTGGATCAGTAACGCCCCCATTGCCGATATTGCTATTGTCTGGGCCAAACTTGACGGCAAAATCCGGGGATTTATTGTCGAACGTGAAATGGAGGGATTCTCAACCCCGAAAATTCAGGGTAAATTAAGCTTGCGTGCATCCATTACCGGGGAGATTGTGTTGAAAGATGTGCTGGTACCGGAGCACAACTTACTGCCCAATGCGAGTGGTCTGGCTGGTCCGTTTGGTTGTCTTAACAAGGCCCGCTTCGGTATCGCCTGGGGAGTGATGGGCGCAGCGGAACACTGTTGGCATGCGGCACGTGGTTATACCCTCGAGCGCACCCAGTTTGGCAGGCCACTGGCGCAAAATCAGCTCATTCAGAAAAAGCTGGCCGATATGCAGACAGAAATTACCCTCGGCCTCCAGGCGGCACTCAGAGTTGGCCGTCTGCTGGATGAAGACCGGTGTGCGGTGGAAAATATTTCAATGATCAAGCGCAACAACTGCGGCAAGGCACTGGATATTGCCCGACTGGCCCGGGATATGCATGGCGGCAATGGAATTTCAGATGAGTACCATGTGATGCGACACCTGTGTAATCTGGAAACGGTAAATACCTACGAAGGCACTCACGATATTCATGCTTTGATCCTGGGTCGAGCCCAAACTGGGCTGCAGGCATTTTTCTGAGCGCGATGGACCCCCGTTCAATTTAGCGGCGCCCCTGTGACGGTTATCTACTACGCTTACGGGTCGAACCTGTTGTTTGCCCGCTTGCAAGCGCGCTGTCCCTCGATCGTCAATCTGGGAATCGGGCGACTGGCAAATCATCGCCTGACGTTCAATAAACCGGGCGCTGATCAATCTGGAAAATGCGGTATTGAGGCGGTGAATTCAGATGAATTTGTCCTCGGAGTACTTTATCAAATGCAGAAAGTGGAAAAGCCGGTGCTCGATAAAATAGAGGGCCTGGGCCATGGTTATATTGACAAGAATGTAGTGGTGCATACAGACGATGGTGCGCTTGAATGCTATACCTACTACCCTACGATCCTCGATGAGTCGCAGCCCCCCTGGGATTGGTACAAGGGGTTTGTCCTCCAGGGCGCGCGGGAGAATAACTTTCCTACTGCATACCTGAAATTGATCGAAGCTATTGAATGTCGGGTTGATCCTGTTGTCGAACGCAGCGCACTGAATCGGTCAATTTTGCCACATAGTGTGTTGGATCACTAGTTTGTAAACTCGGTGCAATGAGTCATCGTCGTGCCATTCTGCTGCTGATCCTGTTTGGCATGTTATGGGCAATCACGATGCCGCTGACCAAAATCGCGGTATCCAGCGGTCATCAGCCACTTGGTCTGATATTCTGGCAACTGATGTTTGCATCAGTGGTTCTGGGGGTGGTCAATTTGCTGCGTATGACCAGACTACCATTGAATGCTGTGGCGTTGCGTCACTACCTGATTATTGCCGTACTCGGGACTATTTTCCCTAACAGTTTTTCCTACCTGGCGGCGGCGCAGCTGCCTGCGGGAATTTTATCCATCATCATCGCTACGGTTCCAATGTTTTCGATGCTGGTTGCACTGGGATTTGGCTTTGAGCGTTTTTCTCTGGTCCGTTCAGCGGGGGTGTTGCTCGGTGCCGTTGCGGTTGTCATACTGGTGGGCCCGGATGCAAGTCTGCCAGAGCCGGAGAAGGCCATCTTTGTATTGGTGGCGTTAGTCGCGCCATTTTGCTATGGCCTCGAAGGCAATTACGTTGCCGCCAGGTCCCCTCACGGATTTGATCCTGTTTGCGTCACCTTCGGGGCATCAGTTATAGGCGCGATGATCAGTGCACCATTGGCCTGGTTCAGTGGTAGCTGGATAGATATGTTTGAGCCCTGGCAAGGGCCGGAATGGGCATTGTTTGGATCGTCGGTGATTCATGCCATCACCTATACCGGATATATCTGGTTTGTCGGCGTGACCAGCGCCGTGTTTGCCAGTCAGATAGCTTATGTTGTCACCCTTGGCGGGGTGTTTTTCAGTGCGCTGTTATTGTCTGAAAGTTATTCCGTCTGGGTGTTTCTTTCCCTTGGACTCATGATGGGAGGATTGTTGCTGGTGCAACCACGAAATCGCACCAATGCTGCCTTTGAGACATAAAGCCCCGGCAATATAACGACCAGCTCACTGGAGAAGATAAGCTGCTTTCAGGATCAGTCGGTAACCCGAAGCAGAGCATTTTTCGTAGTCCGTTCAAAGAGGTTGGTGTCGGGCCGCCTCTCTGGCTGCAACGAAGGCGGCCACCGAACGCTCGATATCAGCAACGCTGGTTTTCCATGAGCAAACGCTGATTCTGATTACCGGCTCGTCGTTCCAGCTCGCGCCGCCGCACCAGCATTCGCCGGATTGTTGAATTCTACGAATTGTCAGCTCGGTTGTATCGGCTGTCTCGCAGCTCACCAGGATTTGATTGAAGACAACTTCATTGCGGATTTGAAACCCGTTGGCTGTCAGTAATTCTGCAAACAGTTTCGCCCGGGTACACAATTGATCGATCAGTTGTTCTACACCCGATGTCCCCAGGGTTACCAGGGTCGCCCAGAGTTCTACCGCTCGTGCCCGGCGCGACATCTCCGGGGTGTATAACATGCCGTCCCGGTCGCTACTCCACTGGATATATGAGCCCGAAGCTTGTAACGCAGACACCAGGGCCGGCGGATGTTTGCACAATATTACCCCGCAATCGTAGGGAGCATTAATTGTTTTGTGGGCGTCAAGGGACCAGGAGTCCGCAAGCTCTGCACCCTCATATAGTGGATAGGTTGCGCTCGAAGCGGCCGCCCAGAGGCCAAATGCACCGTCTACGTGAACCCACGCACCGGCTGCATTTGCCTGCTTGCAGAGGTCTTGCATCGGGTCGAAAGCGCCGGAATTTACATTGCCGGCCTGAACGATCAGCAATGTGGTGTGATCAAGGTTTGGTACCTGGTCCGCGATCATGCGGCCCTGGGCATCGGCCGGAACTACCTCTACCCGATCTCTGCCCAGGCCAAGAATAGACAGCGCTTTAAATACCGTTGCGTGGGCCTGGGCACCGAGAACCACCCTGATTTCCGGAGCGCCAAAAAGGCCTTTGGAATTGACATCCCATCCCTGCTTTTTTAACAGTTCATTTCGCGCCGCAGCAAGTCCACAGAATATCGATGTTGAACTTCCGCTAACAAACCCCGCCACTGTTTGCTCAGGTAATTTGAGCAATTGCACCAGCCAGCGTTGACAGATTTGCTCGAGCCGGGAGGCGATGGGAGACATACAATGCAGGGCAGTGTTTTGATCCCAGGTATCAACCAGCCACCTGGCCGCCAGTGCCGGAGGGTATATTGCACCGTTAACAAACCCGAAATAGCGTCCACCGGTAGTTGCCACTGTCGCCGGAGAACCGGAAGTGTGCAGCATTTCAAGCATGGCCCGGGCATCGGTCGGTTGATCAGGCATTGCCTGGTCGAACACTTCAAGCCCTTCGAGGGCAGTGTTATCCGGATAGACGGGACGCTGCTCCAGGGTAGTGACATAGTCTATGGCGTGCTCATGGGCTTGCTTTAACAGCGACTCGAGAGATTGGGTATCTTCCAGAAATGTATTCATTGCATGAATCCAGAATTATAATTGCCTTACAGTAACTTATAGTACAGGAATTCCCCGATCCAACCTGGTCCAGAATCTCCCGATGCTGATCGAGAAAGGTGGAGGTAATACCGCCTGGAGTATGGTCGTAATCTGCATATTTCGCGAGCCATTGGTATAGCGAATATTGACCGGATCGAACAGCAATACCGCGGCGATGTCTTCCTGAACCAACAGTTTACGTACACGATCAAGTCGATACCGGCGGACTGCAGATTGGTCAATGGGCGTTGTGTCAGATAACAGTTCTCTGGCTTCAATCTTCGTCAAATTTTCAGCCTCCGGTTTTGCCTGACCTAACTGTGTTTGGCAAGAAACGCTTCAACGTGAGGGGCTACCAGCTGCGGTGCTTCGACCAATATCGAGTGCTTGATGCCTGCCAGGATAACAAGCTCCGAGTCGGCAAGCTGCTGGTGGATAAATCTATTGAGTCGCGGATTACAGGCACCGTCCAGTTCCCCGGTCAGTACCAGGCAGGGGCAGGCGACCTGATGCAGCCATGGCGCCATTTCTGTGTTGGCATAGAGTTCGAAAACACTGAGAAAAACCGCTTCCGGAGTGTCCGCCACTTGCTGTTTTCGCAATTCGATCAGGTCAGGACGACTGGAAATAAACTCATCGGTATACCAGCGGGTCACCAGGGTACTGATAACCGGCATTACCCCTTGTTGAACCATGGCATCATAAACCGCTTTGAGTTTTGCCCGGTCTTCTTCTGACCGGCCTGCGGCGGTACTCAACAGACCCACGGTCAGGGTCTGTTCGGGCCAGGCTCTGGCATAGGCAGGGCCGATCATGCCGCCGAGGGAATGGCCAATGATATGGATTTTCCGGTGGCCAAGTTTCTGTCTAAGCGCTTCAAGATCAGCTACCATCAGGTCCAGTGTGTAGGGCGTCGTCGGCACCGGGCTATCACCATGCCCGCGCAGATCATAGCTGACACAGGTAAAGCGATCCTTGAGCACTTCGATTAGCGGGTTCCAGGTCGTCTTGCGGGAACCAATACCGTGAATCATATACAAGGCAGGGCCCTGACCCTCAATTCGGTAATCTACATCGATAGCATCCATTGGAGGCGCGGATCAGTAGTTGAAATATTTATCAAGATCACGCCAACCATCATCCAGTGGTGACCGCGATCCCGGTTCCTGAACATCAGTTTGTTCCATGGAAAAAATTTATCTTGTAAGCATGGCGACGCGACTCTGGCAATTTTTTGCCACTAATTCCCTGATGACGCATGTAAAAACCGTTCCTGTGGGACTTCAATCAGGGTTGGCACATCGCGAGATTGGGCTTCGCGCAAAGCGGCCCGAAGTTGTTCATGATCGTTCACCCGCAAGGCATGACAACCATAGCCCCTGGCAATGGTAACAAAGTCGGGGGTATGGATATGGCAGGCAATGGGCTCCATCCCGGAATCGCGGAAATTCTGTGCAATCTGGCCATAGCATTCATTGTTCCAGACAACAATTGCAACGGGAATTTTCGCCTCTACTGCGGTGGACAATTCATTTATGGTGAACTGCAGACCGCCATCGCCAATCAATGCAACCACCGGCCGCGACGGTTGTCCCAGTTTTGCGCCAAAAGCGGCGGGCAGGGCATAACCCAGGGTACCAAAGCCGGTGGCAGCGCCTGCAAAGCACCGCGGGCCGGGAGCATCATATTGCCAGGCTGCGAAATAGGCCGGTTGGGTGGAGTCGCCTATGAGGATCAGATCGGGCAGCGTTTCCTGAAGAGAGCGAAAGAACGCCTGATAGTCCTGGTTAAAATCAGCGGTAATAGCGTCTCGCACCTTGCTGGTGCGAGTAGCACCCTGACGGTTCTGGTTGTCATTCAGCAAGGGCAGCAATGCTTTGAGGGAGAGTGCGGTATCGCCAAGAATGGACAATGCTGGTTTTTCGTTGCGGCTGAACTGACCCGGATCGATATCGATTCGAATCAGACTCTCCGCCATGCTGGTTTGTTCCAGAAAGAAGAAATCATAATCAGTTTCACCTAGTTCGGTGCCAATGGCAATCACTACGTCGGCATCTTTATATAATTTCTGAATTTCCTTCAGCGAAGGGCTGCCACCTACATGCAAGACGTGATCGGAAGGCAGAATGCCCTTGGCGTTATGGGTCATGGTCACCGGAGCATCCAGGGTTTCTGCCAGCGTCAGCACCAACCCGGCCGCATCGGCAGCACCACCGCCCAGCGCAATGACAGGGTGCTGCGCCCGGTTCAACAATTTGGCCGCCTGTTCGATGACATCAGGATGTGGAGCCGGGGGTAGCGGTAACGCCCAGGCTTCAGGACTTATGTGACTGGCATCGGCGGTGATCACGTCGAGGGGAATGGTCAAATGCACCGGCCCCGGTCGTTCGCTATTGAAAATTGCAAATACACGTGCCATCACCCGGGGTAACTCATCAGCTCTCGCCAGGGTGTGACTCCAGCGACTGCATTGGGCCATCACTTTTTGCAGATCCGGAAATTCATGCAGTCGACCCTCGGCCAGCCCCTTGTGGTAAGTTTTGTTATCCGCTGAAATCACCAGCATCGGCACCGAGTCAGCAAGGGCCTGGCCCATGGCGGTGGCAATATTGAGTGCCCCGGGGCCGGAGACCGTAATGCAGGCAGCAGGCTTGCCCGTAACCCGGGCGTATCCATCGGCAAGAAAGCCGGCCCCCTGCTCGTGGCGTGGGGTGATATGGCGAAGCCTGGTTTGTGGTAAGCCGCGATACAGCTCAATGGTGTGGGTACCCGGTATACCGGAAATTACTTCGATGCCATAGGCCTCAAGGAGCTGGGCCAGGCGTTCACCTGTGGTTATCATACTGATTCCAGGACGGTTAGTGGTAGAGAAATTTTTCCAGGCGGTCACAACCCTCCATCAATACATCCATGGGTTGAACCAGCGAAAATCGGACATGGCCACAGGTACTAAGGCCAAATGCGGCGCCCGGTAGTACCGACATTTTTTGCGCATCGAGAAGATTTTTTGCAAATACCTTGTCGTCAGATTCTACTTTGCTCACATCGATCATGACAAACATGCCAGAGTCTGGTTTGTGATAACTGAGCATTTTCATTTTATCCAGCCTGGCGCAAACCTTGTCCCGCCGAAGCTGATAGCGATCACGCATATCCTTGACATAGTACTCGTCGTTATTGAGGGCAAATGCCGCCGCATCCTGGATAAATTGGGGGCAGCCAAACATCGACATGGCTGAAAAATTACCAAGATGGTTGGTTAAGTCTTTGGGGCCGACGGTCCAGCCCATCCGCCAGCCACTCATGGCATGGGATTTCGACAGGCCATCGATGACCACCAGATTGTCCAGTTTGTCAGCCGCGGTGCGCAAGGAAATATGGGGCTTGTGATAAGTAAACATGGAATATACTTCGTCGCATACCAGCCAAATGTTACGCTGCTGGCAAAAATCTGCCATTCTTGACAGTAGTGCCGGACCAATAATCGAACCGGTCGGATTTCCCGGTGTATTGAGAAACATCACCCGGGTGGCCGGGGTTACCGCATTGACCAGATCTTCATAGGTCGGGACAAAACCGGCATTGGCACGCGCAACAACAATCTGTATGTTTGCCTGTAGCGCGTTCAGGATTGGCTCGTAGCCAACGTACATGGGGTCAACCACGATGACCTCCTGTCCCGGGTCCAGAAGGCAACTCATGACCGCATAAATTGCTGCAGTAACGCCAGGAAAAATAGCCACCTCCTCCACCTGACAACGGTGGGGAGATACGCGGGTTTCATAATCTGCTACCGCTCTGCGCAAGTTAAGTTCGCCCAGTGCCGGGGAATAATGTGTTCTGCCAACCCGCATGTGGCTAACCGCGTTGTCAACAATGGGCTCCGGGGTGCGAAAGTCCGGGTCGCCAATGGACAACAGAATCACGTCTGCGCCACGACGCTTCAATTCCATCGCCTCATCATGTACCGCCCAGGCATCACTGCCTTTGACGCCGAGTCTTTCCGTGAGCTGGCTAAACCGGATTGCCTGAGAAGGTTGGGTCATACTAAAAGATCAGTGAAGAAATACAGGTCTGGAACACTCCTATTGTGCGTAAAAATGATCGTTGCTAAAACCAGTTTGCAGAAGAGTGTACCAAATTGGTTTGCAGGGTTCATGCTCCAGAGCGGTTGTTTCGATGTCATTCGGGGCTGTCTACCCACGTCGACGGCGAATAGCGGGTAATACCAGCAGTCCGACGCCGATGATCAGAAGAATCAGGGTCCCCGGGCGTTGCCAGATAAATGAAATTCCGTCATATATATTTACCGCACGAGCGAAATTGTCCTCCATCATGCCGCCAAGGATAAAACCGATTAATAATGGTGCCAGCGGATAGTCGGCAAAGCGCAGGATCGTAGCGACAACACCGAGGCCTACCAGCATCAGCAGTTCGGTGGCATTATTCTGGCCAATATAGGCACCCATCAAGGTGAAAAAAAGAATAAACGGAATGAGGTAGTTACGCGGGACCGAAAGTATTTTGGCGATATAGGGAATGAGCGGTAAATTAAGGATTAACAGCACCAGATTACCGATATACATCGATATGATCACCGACCAGAAGATGTCCGGGCGGTCAAGCATCAGTCTCGGGCCCGGGGCGACATTGAGCGCAACGAGCGCACCAAGCAAGATAGCGGTGGTTCCCGATCCGGGTATGCCCAGGGTGAGTAGTGGGACAAAGGATCCGGTGCAGGCAGCATTATTGGCAGTTTCCGGTGCCGCCAGGCCTTTGATAGAGCCATGACCAAATTCTTTCTGCTCCTCTGGGCTCGCGATATTGCGCTCCACCGCATAACCGAGAAAGGATGCGATTGTTGCGCCGGCACCGGGCATAACACCAATCAGAAATCCCTGTATTGATTGTCTGGCAACCACCGGGGCAATTTTTTTTGCTTCTTCGGCGGTGATTGCAAGACTTTTTATTTTGCCTGCGTTATCGTTGCTGCGTTCGCTGCGGCGTGGATCGAGTACCATGTGAAATGCTTCCGGCAGGGCAAATATTGCCATCGCCAGGGTAATAAAACTGACCCCAGACTGCAAATCCTGAACGCCCATGGTGAATCGGGGTGCCATAAACAGGGCAGATTCGCCTACCGTTGATAACATTAATCCGGCGATGGTCATCAACAGTGCCTTAGCCACTTTGCCGTTGCCGGCGAAGGCAGCGATGGCGGAAAGACCTACCACCATCAAGGCAAAATATTCAGCGGAATGAAACAATAAGGCAACGCTTGCCAGCGCAGGAGCAAAGCCAAGTAACAGGATGGCACCAATGGTGCCACCACAAAAAGAACTGATCGCGGCGATAGCAAGTGCTTTACCGGCCTGACCCTTGCGCGCCATGGGATATCCATCGAAAGATGTCGCAACTGTTCCTGCAACTCCCGGCGCGTTGATCAGGATTGATGAGGTAGATCCACCGAATATGGCACCATAATAAACCCCTGCCAGCAAAATTAACGCAGAAGCGGGGTCGCCAATATTGATTGCCACCGGTATCATGATGGCAATAATTGACATCGGACCGAGGCCGGGCAACATGCCGATAAAGGTACCGATTAAACATCCTGCGATGACAAAGGCCAGATTTTGCAGTGACAGCGCTGCGTCCAGTCCGATAAGGATTCCGTCAAGCATCAGGTACTATTTAACCGCCAGGAAAATCTGGCCAGGGCCGAAGGTAAATACCGAGGGTCTGCTGGACCAGATACCATACCGAAATAGCCGCAATTAGCGCCACTGGAATTAAAAAATGGACCTTGCGTTCGCCCAGTACAATACTGGTTCCGGCGATAAACAATGTAGTGGAAATCAGAAACCCCACTGGTCGCAGAAGCACTGCGTACAAAATCATTGCCACTATCAGCCCCATAGCCTGACCTGATTTGAAATGCCTGAACTGTGCAACGGATAATTTTTCTGGATCGATCTCCGCAGTGGATTTTGCTGATAATAGAATAAAAAGCGATATCGTGACCCCGAGAAAACTCAGAGAAATGGGCAGGGTGTTCGGTAAAAAAGCCATATTGCGCTCGAATGGCAACAACGGATAGCGAAAGGCCGCCAATCCGTATGCGAGGGAGAGGATCAGAAAAATCAGTGCGATCCAGCGATCCAGATTCATTGCAAAAAGTTTATCCTGGAAATTGCCCGGTCTCTCTTCATAGCAGGAAACAACCGATTTCTCGATTTCTGATTTAAGTGGCGGAGCATTCTGTCGCCCCGCCAAATGCCGGACTAGAGAAAGCCGAGTTTCTTCATCAAAGTGGAAATCACCTGCTCCTGCTGCTCCAGAAATACGGTGAAATCATCACCCGGATTATAGATATTCACCCAGCCATTGCGTGCTCTCACCTGTTCCCACTCCGGGGTATCGTACATCTTGCCAAGGGCAGCAATATACGTGCTACGCATGTCGGCAGATAGTCCTGGCGCTGCAAAGAAACCCCGCCAGTTAACAAACTCAGTATCTATTCCCTGCTCTTTCAGGGTTGGTGCATCGGGATAGGCTGCCACTCGCTCACCCGAAGTGACACCGATGATTTTGATCTCTCCTGCTTTGGCCAATTCGACGGCCTCGGAAAATCCAGTGGAAAGCGCAGAAATTTCCCCGGATAACAGCCCCGCCATCGCCTTGCCTCCGGCATCGTAAGGAATATATTTGACCGCAGTTGGATCCTGTCCGGCTGCCTCCATTGCCATTGCAGCGACCAGATGGTCCATGCTGCCAGGCACAGATCCACCGCCGACAAAAACTTTATCGGGATTCTTTTCGAAGGCCATAACGAGGTCGCTAAATGAATTGATCGGGCTGTCTTTGCCCACTACAAAAGCGGCGTAGTCACCGATAGTACCAGCGATCATGGTGAGGTCCCGAAAACTGTGGGGAAATCGTCCGGTCAGTGAGCGAATGACGATAGGGGTAGAATTTACCATCAAGGTGCCAAAATTGGATTCGGCATTTTCAATCATAAAGCCAATGGCCTTGCCACCACCACCGCCCGACATATTCTCGAAGGTGGCAGTGCCGACAAGTCCGGCATTTGTCAGCGCTTCCCCGGTGCCTCTGGCCGTCCCGTCCCAGCCACCGCCGGCACCTCCGGGAATCAGAAAATGGATTGATTCGATCTCAGCTGCCAATACACTGCCGGATATACTTACTGCCAGCGCAAGAACGCTGCGACGAAGAAGGGTTTTGAATTTCATTTTAATGTCCTCTATTGTGTGTATTTATGAATCGACTCATTTTAACTGTAATCGATCCATTTGTTTTAACCGATAATGTGATTGAGAGGTACAACGGCGAATTGCATGCACCAGGAATCTGCACTATCGGTAGATCCATATTGGAGTTGAAACTTACGGTAAATTACCGGGTGCGGCCCAAGTTGACGAGAGTGCTGCCTCCAGTGCGGGTATGGCAATAACGAGATTTATGTGTTCCGCCTCATCACGCAACTGTTGCAGTTCGCGCATCATTGCCGGCTCCCGGTTTCCTCGACCAAAGTTTGCAAGCACCCGCCCACGGGCGATGAAAAAACTGGTTTGAGGTAATGGCTCCGAGCTGGTGTAGTCCTCCAGTGCTTGCGCATATCGGCCTACTTCGTCCCATTCCCCCGTCTGCAGGCATGTTTCCATTGCTTCCGTATAGAAGACCAGAAAATTGTGACTGATACAGTCACCGCGTAGCAGTTGTTCGCCCTCAGATAACGCGGCACGCCGCCGACTTGAGCTCTGGGTAACCAACGCCAATAAACCAAGTGCCTGGGGTCCCGCAAAAGCCATTGCACCATCGCGAAGTATGTCAATGGCCTCCTGGACAAGCTTCTCCGCTTTATTCCTGAAGCCTCTCAGGTAAGCTATCCGGGAAAGTCCAGCTATCGTCATCCCTTCAGCCGAACGATTCCCCAGCCGACGCGCCAACTTCAATCGCCGGTTCAGCCATTGCTCACCTTTCTCCAGATCGCCCCATTCAGCAAAGCATTCCCCTGAAAACAAGGCTACCATTTCAGCCCGGGATTGGCCTGTTTCCTGCGCCAGTGCTACCGCTTCCTCAAAATACTCCACCGCGAGGGCAAACTTGCCCTGCCAGCGAGATACCGCCCCGAGCATCGCCAGATTCACCGCCAGTGTTATACCCAAACCCTGCTTGCGACAAATTTCAACACATTGGTCGAAGTAGCGATTAGCGGAAATCATTCGGCCGCGAAGATACTCTGCATCACCAAGCCCGCTGAGCGTCTGTGCCATAACCTCAAGCGACCCCGCAGCTTCTGCGTACTGCAGGGCTATCCTGTTTGCCTCGATACATGCTGCTGCCTCACCACGGATAAAGAAAACTCCACCCCTGAGTTGGTAGATGCGGGCTAATTCCAGTGTGTGGTCTTGTGAATTGACAACAGCTTCTGCGAACTGCAACTCATTGAGAAGCTCATCATGGGCCTCAATGATGCGTAAGCCTTCTGCAATACCCACCGATGCCCGGCAGCGGTCGATGTCTGAAGTCGCAGTCTCCTTCGCCTTTCGATAAATCGCAATTGATTTTTTGGGTAATCCGAGACTGCGGAGTAGTTCTCCCTGCAAATACTGGAGAGAGAAACTCACCCCTTCCGTAGTGTTCGCGAGTCCGCGTTCCACCAGCTCAAGAGCTTTTTCCAGGCGATAGTGTTCTGTCTGTTCAACTGCTGCTTCCAGGAAAGCCTCGGCAGTGCCCTCGTCGCCCGCCTGGGCAAGGTGTTCGGCGTGTAAAACCAGATCGGAACTGGCAAACCATTGCGCAGCTTTGCGGTGCAGCGCACGACGTTGACTCTTAACCAGCGAGCCGTAGATACTCTCCTGTATGAGGGCATGGGTAAACAGGAAACCACCTCCTTCAGGGCGTACCAGGTTATGTTCGATAAGCGCCTGGCAACTGAAATCTGCCATTCCCGATATACTGCATAAAGCCTCACTATCGAAGCGCTGGCCAATAATCGACGCCACTTGTAGTGCGAACTTATCCTCTGGCACCAGTCGATCTATCCGGGTCAGCACCAGGCTCTGGATAGAGTCGGGTAGTCCCTCTGTGGTCCCTTCGTGGACACTGCGTAGCAGCTGTTCAAGAAAAAGCGGGTTGCCCGCTGCACGCTCAAGGCAGTTTTGAGCCAGTGGGTCGGCCGAACTGATGAACTCGGAGATGAGTGTAATAGAGTCCTGCTTTCTTAGCGGGCCCAGGTCAATGGTGAAGAATGCGCTGCCTTCGGTAGTGCTGCGCCAGCCTTGATCAAGCTGGTCGCCATCAATGCGTGAAGTCAGCACCAGAAGTGCCGGACACTCAGCCACAGTCCTGGTGATAGTGGCGAGGTGGGCCAGGGTAATAGCATCTGCCCAGTGAACGTCTTCCACGATCACCAGGATGGGTTGGCGCTTGCTGATTGTGTTCACCAGCTCTGACACCACCGCCTGCTTGCCTGCATTGCGTGTACTATTGTCCATTGCGTCGTAGATGGCACGCAGTTTCGGTGGCTGAGAGAGATCCAATAGATCATTGATGAAAACTGCCCGGTCGGGTTTGACTTGATGATCGCTTAGTGCTTCGGCTGCTATTCGTCGCCGTACCTCCTTGTCACTGCCCGCGGCGATTCCGAGCAAGCTTCTCAGCAGTGAGCGAATTGCGTCCTGGCCTTTGCCAACACCAAAGGGCAGGACCAGTCCCCGGTGTGTGGCCACTTCTTTGTCAACGGCAATTTTCGTGAACTCTTCAATCAGTCGGGTCTTGCCTATGCCGGGTTCACCGCGAACGCAAACCGTCTGACCGTTTCCGTCTTCGATACAGGTATCGAGCAAACCCTTGAACTGATTAAGTTCAGCGCGTCGGCCGACAAACGGCGTGCGCGCCCTATCGAGGTTGGCTTCTTCGACCGGGCGTACCCTCCGTAGCGTTAAAGCCTGAACTGGTTCGGAGATACCCTTCACCATAACGGACTCGAGAATGTCTGCTTCAATTCGGTTCTCAGCCAGTGAGTATGTAGCCGCAGTAATATAAATTTCGCCGGGTTCCGCAGTCTGTTCCATTCGTGCCGCTATCGGCACCGTCGGCCCCGAAGCATCGTATTCCACCTTGTCGCCTTCGCCCACAGTGAGCACTACTACCTCTCCTGAATGCAGTCCGACGCGGATCCTTATCCCCTTGGCCTTTCCTTCTATAATGTTATTTCCATATTCATCTATGGCGTGCTGCATTTCAAGTGCAGCTGCACAGGCTTCTACTGCATGATGCTCACTTGCCATCGGTGCACCAAACATCGCCATCACACCATCCCCCATCAGTTTACATACCGTGCCCTGATTCTTCTCTACTGCTTCGCACATGCGCTGGGTTGCGCCGTAGAGCAGGTCGTGAGCCTCTTCCGGATCGAGCTTCCCGGTGATAGTAGTTGAATCCGTGATGTCCGCAAACAACATCGTGACCGGTTTGCGTTCCCCGGGATGCCGCTCCCAGGCTGCGAGGTTTCCCTCAGATTCTGGCACTTCCGATCGGACCTTGTCGAGGGCGGGCTGTGCTTCAGTCAGGGTCGCAAAGGCTTTTAGAAATCTTTTCCGGGGGCCCAGAGGTATTCCGAGGTCTTTGAGGTCAGCATCAGTGAGCTCAACCAGATCCTCAAAGACGATCTCCTGTTCGGCAAACACGACGGCATAGCGGTCGAGGCCAAGCTTTTCTAACCATTGCGTGATCGTGTCAGACATAGGAGAGCGGTGAATGATAATCAGGTTTCAGTTTACTGCAAAACTGACAAGCGTTGTGCTATGACTCTATTGCAACGACCACACAATTTTGCTGGACCAACGTTAAGGTTGAGTTTCACATCAATCGATTGTGCGCTGTGAATGTCCCGGTCAGCTTAACCAGGTATTGCCAGCAAAAAGTACACCCATACCCACTATTGTGGATAACGCCACATTATTGGTTCTCCACATCAGAATAACCAGGCACAGCAAGGCAATAATTTCACTTGTGTTACCTTGCCTGACCGCCGGTACCAGAATTGCCATAAAAGCACATCCGGGCAACGCTTCCAGTATCGGTTTGATGCCGGAGATATGGCGTAACTGCAGACCGATAACATACCCGCTCAGTCTGGTCAGGTAGACAATTGAAGCCATCATGGCAATGGCCGTCAATATCGATGCCTGGTCAGTCATTGTAGAGTTGCTGCTGAATTACCGCCGCCATTACGCCGCCGGCCACTGCGATGATCAGGATCAGATAATTAACGATTTCGAGTTCGAATAGTATCAGGGCAGCAACTCCGGATACGACCCAGGGGGCAGCCCTGGCTTTTGATCCCCTGGCAAACAGAATCATCATGGTGGCGATCACCAGCGGGCCGGCAAAGCTGATTGATGCTAAATCGAAACCGATAAAATATTCGGTGATGCTGAGACCCAGCAAGGTAGCGCTCAGCCAGCTTGCCATCAGGGAAATTCCGTAACCGGTGACGTAACCAAGGCGGTCAACTTTTTTGTCCAGTTTGAACGAGGTAACAACGCCTGGATCATTGAGCAGAAACAACCAGATGATACGGCGTCTCAGACTGTGGCCGTCGAAATGATGGGCCATTGACATACCAAGTAATATATTTCTCGTGCTGACCAGTGCTACCGATAGTGCAATGGTGCCGTAAGGCAATGGGGATTGCCAGAATTCCAGTGCTGCAAATTGCCCCGATGCGGTGAAAGTGGTAGCGCTCATCAAAAGGCCCTGCCAGTATTCCAGTCCGACACCAGACGCGGCAATACCGAACATCACGCCAAATATGAAGGTTGAAATAAAATAATCCCCGGATAACCGGATGCCAAGCAGCATGCTTTTTCTGGTAGACATAAATTGTGGCTTATTGCGTCATTATAATTTGAGAGAATATACCTGCCCGCTCACAGTCTCATACAAATGGAGGCTTTGATGCCATGCCGATACTATAGGAAATATCAGCTTTGAAAAGCGGTGGGTGGATGATTTTACGCCGCCCTCTCACCAGAGTATCAATGACAATTCCAATATGATTTTCAAATCAGACCGAGATGTTTCTGGCCAAAATATAACTATGAGGACCATTAGGCAGGCGTTGGCAGCCCATATATACCGGAATCACCGTATCGAGAACTGTCCCGAAGAACAATCAGAGTGGCAGTGAGCTGTTTAAATAATTTTGTGCCTGGCTGCGCTAGTGCTCCGTCAAGGTAATAATACAACCTCAACGAACGGGTGAGGCTATTTAGTTCACAACAGGGTTGGCTGTTGGTTCTTTGTCTGCTAGCAGGGAGCCGATAAATTCCTCAATGGCTTTCAGTGCCGACGCATCTATTCCGGTCTGGTAACCTGCGCTGTGCAATAATTCCACCACCGCAGCCGTTGACACATTGCCTTTGGCTCCGGGTGCGTAGGGGCAGCCGCCGAGACCACCAATGGCGGAATCAAAGGTTCGCAACCCTTTTTCGAGGCTGGTTTCAATATTTCCCAGGGCACGGTTAACGGTGTCATGATAGTGCCCGGCCAGCTTATGGGCATCAGTCACTTCAAGCACCGCGTCCAGCATTAATCCTATGCTGACAGGATCTCCGGCACCAATGGTGTCACCCAGCGAAACCTCATAACAGCCGAGTTCCAGCAGCTTCCGGGTCAAAACCGCTACCGCTTCCGGATTGACGGGCCCTTCGTAGGGACAGGCCACGACACAGGAAATGTATCCCCGTACCGGGATACTGTCGCGGGCGGCCAACTCAATTACCGGACGAAATCGATCGACGCTTTCGGCGATACTGCAATTGATATTTTTCTGACTAAAACTTTCTGAAGCGGCGGCAAATACTGCAACCTCATCAGCCAGGGCTTTGTGGGCGAACTGGTACCCCATTCGATTTGGTGTCAGCGCGGTATAGGTGACACCTTCTTTGCGTTGAATGCCGGCCATCACCACAGGAGCATCTTTCATTTGCGGCACCCATTTTGGAGAAACGAAACTGGTAACCTCAATTTTGCTGAAACCGGCATTACTTAACATGTTTATCAGGGTAATTTTATCCTCGGAAGCAATTTTGGCTTCCTCGTTCTGCAGCCCGTCTCTCGGACCGACCTCAAATATTTGTACAAATTCAGGCATCTTTTTTTTCATAGAAGATCGGACTCCACCGCTGGGGATAACGAAATCAAAAGCGTTCCTGCATCTACCTGGTCGCCCACCGAAACTTGCACAGAGTCGATGACACCTGCTCTGCCTGCTTTCAGGGTATGTTCCATTTTCATTGCCTCCATCACCACCAGGGAGTCATTGGGGCTTACCTGATCGCCTGCTTTCACCGAAATTTTGATAATTGCTCCAGGCATTGGTGCAACGATCAGATCTCCGTCTGAACCGCTATCCGTGGCAACTTCAAGGGGATCTTTAAACATTAGTTGGCAACTGTCACTGCCGGCAAAAATATCCAGAACAAAATTTTGGTAAAACCAGTCAATGGAATACAAGGCAGAATCAATTCTTAACTGACAGCGATTGTGTGATAAATCCTGGACTTCCACCGTGAGCTTTCGATCATTGATAATTGCAACGGCTGTGGTTGATCCAGTGACGGTAAGCTGGATATTGACAGGTCGTCCTCTATAGCAGGGCGTGACCGGAAATGTCTCGTGATCCCAGTTGCGCCAGTTGGTCAGTTGACGCCAGGGATTTTTCGCCGGATCGGTCTTGACAGTAAAACCTGGCATGCCCGTGTAGTGCAATGCTGCTACCACCATTGCCCAGTCCGGCGCTTCAGGATTTGATTGCAGCAGCACCTCATTTTGCTCAATTAATCCGGTTTCTACGGCGCCCGAAATAAATTGTGGTAATGCTGACAGTCGGCGGAGAAATCCGAGGTTAGTGGTGCAACCGACGATCCGGGAATTGCCGAGGGCGCGGGTCAGCTGTGAAAGTGCAGCATTGCGATCCACGTCATGAACGATCAGTTTGGCGATCATCGGATCGTAGAATGGAGAGATAGTGTCCCCCTGCCTGACCCCGGTGTCTATGCGCGCTGTCTGGTCGAGACTTAACAATTCCAGGATTCCGGTGGCTGGCAGAAATCCATTGTCGGTATCCTCTGCATAGATGCGTGCCTCAAAAGCGTGACCGTTGAGATTGATATCCTGTTGATTGAGGGGTAGTGGGTTCCCATTGGCGATTTCAATTTGCCATCTGACCAGGTCGATTTTGGTGATACATTCGGTTACCGGATGCTCAACCTGGAGGCGGGTATTCATTTCCATAAAGTAAAAACGATCCGGTCGGAGTCCATCCGATACATCGACAATAAATTCCACGGTGCCGGCGCCGACATAGTTGACTGCTCTCGCCGCCTGTACCGCCGCATCTCCCATGGCCTGGCGCATTTCCTGTGTCATCCCCGGCGCCGGCGCCTCCTCGATAACCTTCTGGTGGCGTCGCTGTAGCGAGCAGTCGCGCTCAAAAAGATGCACCACGTTACCCTGCCGGTCACCAAATACCTGCATTTCGATATGGCGTGGAGCGACCACGTATTTCTCGATCAGTACCCGGCTATCATTGAAACCAGATTTCCCCTCTCGTTGGGCGCCCGCCAGGGCTTCGAGAAAGCCATCCGATGACTCGACTTTACGCATGCCCTTGCCACCACCACCTGCACGGGCTTTGATTAGCACCGGATAGCCAATTTCCCGGGCTTGCCTGGCGAGAAATGCAGGATCCTGATTGTCGCCGTGATAGCCGGGAACAATCGGTACTCCCGAACGCTCCATTAATTGCTTCGCCGCATCCTTAAGCCCCATGGCTTCGATAGATTTGGCGTCCGGTCCGATAAACACCATTCCCGCCTCATCACAGGCGCGAACAAACGCAGCATTTTCAGACAGAAACCCGTAACCCGGATGAATAGCGTCGACGTTATTTTCCAGGGCGGCATTGATGATTCGCTCGGTATTGAGGTAGCTCAGTGAGGAAGGCGCTGGTCCGATGGCCACCGCATAATCTGCCATGGTGGCGTGCAGAGCGTATTTATCTGCTTCGGAGTATATCGCAACCGATGCAATCCCCATTTGCTTCAGGGTTCTGATAACGCGGCAGGCGATCTCGCCGCGATTGGCGATCAATACCGTGTTAATCCTGTTCCTCATCAATTTACTTTGTCTTCACAGCCTCAAACGCTACATCCGGAACAGGCCAAATCGAGTATCTTCCACCGGGGCGTTAAGGCTGGTCATGAGCGACAGGCCGAGAACATCCCGGGATTTTGTTGGGTCAATGATGCCATCATCCCATAGCCGTGCGGAGGCATAAAGTGGATGTCCCTGGTGTTCGAACTGGTCGATGATGGGTTGCCTGAATGCCTGCTCTTCAGACGCAGACCAGTTGCCACCCTTGCGTTCAATACCATCCCTTTTCACGGTGGCCAAAACCCCGGCAGCCTGTTCACCACCCATTACGCTGATACGACTGTTGGGCCAGCTCCAGAGGAATCGTGGATCGTAGGCTCTACCGCACATTCCGTAATTGCCGGCACCAAAACTACCGCCGATTATCAACGTGTGTTTTGGTACCCGCGCGGTAGCTACTGCGGTGACCAGCTTGGCGCCGTCTTTGGCAATGCCGCCAGATTCATATTTTTCGCCCACCATAAAGCCGGTTATGTTTTGTAAAAAAAGCAGTGGTATCTTGCGCTGACAACAAAGCTCAACAAAATGGGTGCCCTTGAGAGCAGACTCGGAAAACAAAACACCGTTGCTTGCGATGAGTCCAACGGGAGCCCCGTGGAGGTGACTAAATCCGCACACCAGAGTATCGCCATAGCGGGTCTTGAATTCATCCAGTCGTGACCCATCAACCAATCTCGCAATCACTTCCCGGACATCATAAGACTGGCGGGAATCTGCGGGTATTACGCCCATCAATTCTGCCGGATCGTAGAGTGGCGCTTCGCTATTTGCCATCACCACAGAATCAGTCCTCGGTCGGTTCAGATTAGCGACTGCGCGTCTGGCAAGTGCCAGCGCATGGGCATCATCTTCCGCCAGATGATCGGCTACGCCGGAAGACCGCGTATGGACATCGGCCCCGCCCAATGCTTCGGCGCTCACGATTTCACCGGTGGCAGCCTTTACCAGGGGCGGCCCGGCAAGAAATATGGTGCCCTGATTTCGCACAATAATGGATTCATCAGACATCGCGGGAACATAGGCGCCCCCTGCTGTGCACGAACCCATTACCACCGCAATTTGGGCGATACCCTTTGCCGACATATTTGCCTGATTAAAGAAAATTCGACCAAAGTGATCCCGGTCGGGAAATACCTCATCCTGATTCGGCAAGTTGGCACCACCGGAATCCACAAGATACACACAGGGAAGTTCGTTGGCCGCAGCAATTTCCTGGGCTCGCAGATGTTTCTTCACCGTCATTGGATAGTAGGTGCCACCCTTGACCGTGGCATCGTTGCACACCACCATACATTGCTGGCCCTCGATGGTGCCCACCCCGGTAATCAATCCGGCGCCAGGCGCATCGCCGTGATACATGTCGTGGGCAGCAAACAGGCCGGTCTCAAGAAATGGAGACCCCGGATCCAGTAGCTGATTAATGCGGTCTCTGGGTAATAGCTTGCCACGCTTGAGATGGCGTTCCCTGGAGGCGTCGCTCCCACCCTGGAGCGCAATCCTGGCTGCTTTTTCTGCGCACGCCAGTGCAGATGCCATGGCTTCTGTATTTTCTCTGAAGCTATCCGAGCGGGGGGATATTTGCGACTTGATAACCGTCATCTTTTCGGACTAAACCGTCTCTTCGAACAATTCCCGGCCGATCAGCATCCGGCGCACCTCACTGGTACCGGCGCCAATTTCATACAACTTGGCATCACGCAATAATCGTCCGCTGGCATAGTCGTTGATATAGCCATTTCCTCCCAGGGCCTGGATTGCATCGAGGGCCATGGTGGTGGCTTTTTCTGCGGCATATAGAATACAGCCCGCTGCATCCTTGCGCGTGGTTTCACCGCGGTCACAGGCGGTTGCAACCATATAGACATAGGAGCGGCACGCGTTCATGGTGGTATACATGTCGGCAAGCTTTCCCTGCATTAGCTGGAAGCTGCCGATGGCTTCACCAAATTGCTTGCGCTCATGGACGTAGGGCACCACGATATCCATACAGGCGGCCATAATCCCGAGTGGTCCACCGGACAGTGTAACCCGTTCGGTATCGAGCCCCGACATCAGGACACTGACTCCGCGACCTTCCTCTCCCAGCACATTTTGGGCCGGCACTTCACAATCGTTAAACACCAGTTCGCAGGTATTGGAGCCGCGCATACCGAGCTTGTCGAGTTTTTCTGAAGCGCTGAATCCACTAAAGCCTTTTTCAATGATAAATGCAGTAATACCACGAGAACCGGCATCGGGATCCGTCTTGGCGTAGACCACCAGGGTGTCAGCATCGGGGCCGTTGGTAATCCACATTTTGGTTCCATTCAAAAAATATCGGTCGCCCCTCTTTTCTGCGCGCAGTTTCATTGAAACCACGTCAGAACCGGAGCCAGGCTCCGACATGGCCAATGCACCAATATGCTCTCCGCTACAAAGGTCGGGCAAATACAGGGATTTTTGTTCCGGAGTGCCGTTGCGCCTGATCTGGTTGACACAAAGATTGGAATGGGCGGCATAAGAAAGTCCCACCGATGCCGATGCCCGGCTGATTTCCTCAATGGCAACGGTGTGGGCGAGATATCCCATGCCGGAACCACCAAATTCCGGCTCTGCAGTAATGCCAAGTAATCCAAGATCTCCCAGCTTTTTCCATAGCGGCGCGGGAAAGTTGTTGTTGCGATCAACTTCGGCGGCGATTGGTGCTATTTCGTCCTGGGCAAAGCGATGCACCATCTCCCGCAGCGCTTCGATCTCCTCGCCCAGAGCGAAATTCATAGAGGCTTTAAACATTAAAAATATTCCAATGAATAGAGGCCCATTATAGGGCAGAGCAAACCTTACCGAATCACACCCCGTACACTTTTTCTGCAAAACTCGATAAATAGCGTAATTTCGGGGCGGTCAGGATAATCTTCCTGTAATTGTTGTAATGCATCCTGGTAGTCGAGCCTGGAGCGGTACAGAATTCGGTAAGCATCCCGAATATTTTGAATACTCTGTTTGGAAAAACCATTTCGCTTCAGGCCTTCACGATTCACACTACGCGGTACCCCGGGCTCTCCAGAAACGATGACATAAGGCGGTACATCCTTTCCCACTGCAGTACCCATCGCGGTGAATGCAAATTTACCGATATGACAGAACTGATGGACCATGGAGAATCCACCCAGAATAACGTAATCATCAATGGTTACATGCCCTGCAAGGGTGGCCCCATTTGCAAATACGGTGTGATTGCCCACCACGCAGTCATGGGCCAGATGGACATAAGCCATGATCCAGTTGTCATCTCCCAATACGGTTTTACCGATATCCTGGATCGTGCCCCGATTAAAGGTACAGTTCTCGCGAATAACATTGCGATCTCCAATGTGTAGCTCAGTGGGTTCACCATTGTATTTTTTATCCTGGGGACATTCGCCAAGAGAATTAAACTGAAAAATACGGTTATCCTTGCCGATACGGGTCGGACCCTGTATCACAACATGGGGGCCAATCCAGGTGCCCGAATCGATTTGTACATCCGGACCGATCACACTATAGGGCGAGACTTCTACGCTTTCAGCGAGTTCAGCTTTAGGATCTATAATGGCAGTGGCATGGATTAATTTTCTTGCTGCCATTGGATGCCTGACCAGGGTTTATACAGATAATTATTATTCATTTATTGCGTCATACTCAATGCTGCAGAGAATATTTGAGGGAAATTTGATGCTATGGTTTTGCTCGTCTGTGTCTGTCGGCCGCCCCTGCGAAAAGTGTTTTGTCAGGCAAACTATAATCTATGTAGGACTTGTTGTCGATATTGCCCTGGAGTCAGGATTGTATGGTTTGGTCAAGGTATAATGCTGCATTCAAAAGCTGATCAGACATTCTCCAGGGAACAAGAATGTACGCAACGAGTATTCACCATTTAATGACTGACTTTCATTTACTACCAGGGCGCGCGGGTTGGTGACCGGATTCACACCTTCTCCCTCAGTCATGATCTGCGCAGGTGAGGCTTCCGGAGACTTGCATGGAGCCAATCTTGTTTATGCACTGCGTGAAATGCAGCCCGAACTTGAAGTTCGAGCCATGGGACATCAGAAACTCCAGCAGGCGGGAGCAGAGATTCTGGTTGACTGTAGTGAATTGACCGTCACAGGGCTTTTCGAAGTGTTGACCCAATGGCGGGAGATTTTCGCGGCACTGAAAACACTGAAAAAGGCGATGGATGATTCTCCGCCCGATTTACTGATTCTGGTGGACTATAT
>CAYOGN010000046.1:0-16059 GCA_964403545.1 uncultured Gammaproteobacteria bacterium | reverse complement strand
TGAGGGACTGGAGTTCGACGATGACATTTTCGATTGCATCGTCACTCAGTTCGGCATGATGTTCTTTGAAGATCGTCATGCGGCGTCGAGCGAGATGTTTCGCGTACTGAAGCCAGGAGGCCGCCTGGCGATCGCAGTGTGGAACTCGATCGAGAACAACCCAGCTTATGGCGACATAATTTCGGTCTTGGATGAGCAAGTCAGCACTGCTGCAGGCGATGCCTTGAGACTACCGTACAGTCTCGGTGAACACAGCGAAGTGACTGATATTTTCGAACGCGCCGGTTTCACCGACATTCAGGTCGAAACGAAGACTGAGAAAGCGAGGTTTCCCAGCTCACGCACGATGGTCGAAGCTGAACTACGGGGGTGGCTGCCACTTTTTGGCATCAATCTCAGTGAAGAAAAAATTGCTGATGTGCTGGTTAGATCTGATAGCAAACTATCCAAGTATGCAGCACAGTCCGGCGAAGCTGTTTTCCCGACCTCAGCGCATATTGTGACCGCTCAGAAACCTCGATAGAAGTTGCTCAACGAGGGTCCGTTCCTCGCCGTAAACACCAGGTCAGGAAAACACTGCGAGTGGCGGCAATTGGCAACATACGTGGACGATTTTCTGAACCTTCATATTGCCCGCTTTCTCCATAATAGTCATTTTTTACCTTCAAAAATTCTAACGATGTCACTCCCTGCGGTCAGTTGGTGGGGTAAAACAACAACGCTTCTGAATTGCGAAAATAAGTTAGTTTTACAAACAACCGTTTTCTCTAACTATCCCAATATCTTCTTTGCACACCATTTTTGGCATCTGAAAATCTTCCGAGAATCGATAAAGCCCGTGTATAGTCATTCGATTTAATATTAGTACAGGCTGCTGACAATATCCGGGGTACTGAGTACGCATATTAGCAAATTAGTACCGATTTTGAGTGGCATTGCTGAACCATTCGATTGATTCCGGTTGCGTGACGGCCCTATACTCTGCGCAGCTAAGTAGAACAGCTATATTCAGTTCAATGACCAAGAAAGTTGACAAACAATCACCAGAGAAATTTTCAGGGAGAATTGTTGTGAATCCAGGCCAGAAACGAAATTTAATAACAGGATCATCGAAAAATGAGCAAAAGCATCAGCGGTAGTTGTCTATGCGGGAAAATAAAATGTACTGTTAGAGGGCCATTTCAGCAATTCTATCAATGCTATTGTGATCGCTGCCAAAAGAGAACTGGATCTGCATTTGCATCATTGATGTTTACAACTCCTGACAAAATAGAATGACTCGCAGGTAAGGCGTTGGCAAAACGATTCGATCTTGCGGAAGCCGAAAGATTCAGCACTTGTTTTTGTTCCGAGTGTGGTTCACCAGTTCCATATATCAGCAGAAACAAGAGCCTTTTAGTTGTACCGGCCGGATTTATTGAAGGTGATCCGGAAATAAGGCCCTCAGCTAACATTTTCTGGAACGAAAGGGCATCTTGGTATGATGAAGGCCAGTCCGCCCAGAAATATGAGAGGGATCCGGTTTAATTGCTGCCCTGTCAAGCGGGTACAACTTCACCCTCGTTTGTTAATTTTCTTCTCCGCGCTCAACCGGGCTATTGCTTGCCCTTGTTATTCGTCAAGGGCACTTGCAGACTATTTATCCAGCAATGTAAACGTCCGCTCCCTATAAATATGCGCATTTCCCGTAAGCAAACAATTTTATGCTCATGCCAAACTTCGGCTCAATGCTCGAAGCAGCATGTTGGCAGCTGCCCTCAAAATGTGATATAGCATATCCTTGTGCAAGTCAATTTACGGCGAAATTAACGCCATGTTTGGAACCGTGCCTCGATAGCATTCTAGTATTTCCAAACGACTGGAGAAGAAAATGAAGGTACCGACGGAGTTAGCGTGACAGATATCCGAAATCGGCAATTTGAAAATAGCCATGATGGTTCTGCACCCAAATTAAAAGCGGATTTAGAACTCGTAAAACGCGAACTACGAGAGGCGCTGGACCGGCAAGTCGCCACAAATCAAATCCTGCATGTCATCAGCAATTCGCCCAATGATGCGCAACCAGTGTTCGATGCAATTGTTCAAAGCGGGTCAAGGTTGTTTCCGGGTGCAGCCATCAGTGTTGCTTTTCCAGTGGGTGACAGAGTTGAAGCAGTTGCAGTTGCAGATGAAGACCCGGTTCGCGCCGAAGCGTGGCGCCAGTGTTTTCCATTTCCTCTAACACGCGAATATATGCATGGTGTGGCGATGTTGGACGGACAAGAAATCGATATTGCAGATGTCGCGAATTCAGCGAACAAGGACAGCGTCGGGGCAAAGAATTTCCTGGCGAGTGGCTATAGGGCAGTAACGATGATGCCGATGCTGTGTGATGGTAAAGCGATTGGGGTGCTTGGTGTTGTTCGACTTGATCCGGGCAAACTGTCTGATCAGCAACTCACTCTGTTACGAGCATTTGCGGCTCAGGCTGTGATCGCAATCGAGAATACGCGTATGGTAAATGAGATGCGTAAAACCAACTCGATATTGGAAAATGTTTCGCATCAGTTGGCCAAGTATATCTCGCCACAACTTTATCGGTCCATTATCACCGGTGAGCAAGATGTAACCATTGAATCGAAGCGTAAGAAGTTAACGATATTTTTCTCCGATATCGTAGAGTTTACTGAAATAACCGACCAGTTGGAGTCGGAGGAATTAACTACACTTCTCAATGAATACCTGACAGAGATGTCCGTGATCGCGGAGGAATATGGTGCCACTTTTGATAAGTTCATCGGGGATGCAATAATGTGCTACTTCGGAGACCCTGAAAGTAATGGGGTAAAGGAGGATGCGGAGGCTTGTGTTCGCATGGCGTTGACGATGCAAAAACGATTACATCAACTGCAATCAGGCTGGCGCGAAAGTGGCCTGATTGACCGCCCATTCGAGGCGCGGGTGGGCATCAACACCGGTTATTGCACTGTGGGTAATTTTGGCAGTCAGAGTCGAATGGACCAGACTATAATAGGGCATGAGGTGAACCTCGCCGCGAGACTGGAATCCAATGCGGACTCGGGTGGAATTTTGCTGGCTGCTGAGACCTACTCAATGGCAAAAGACTGGTTGCTCGCCGAAGAGCAAGAGGCGATTACGATGAAGGGATTTTCCAAACCGGTAAGAACGTTTCGTGTTCTTGGTACATTTAGAGATCTGGAAAAAACTGAAAATAACTTTCACCATGAAGACGATGGTGTGAAAATTTCAATTCAAGGCACTCGCGCCGACAAACAAAAAACGAAAGATGCGCTAAAAAGAGCGCTGGCACAGCTCGATAAATAGGCCACTGGGTGACGATGGCTTCTGGTTACTTTGAGATCAGTATGAGAAAGATAAATGTCTCGTTGTGGTACTTCAATACTGGATCACTGATGTTTAAGGGAGCGATTTCACCGTAGCCGTAAAAACCAGATACGGGTATCCAGGTAGATATCGAAGATATTGAAGGCATTCTGGATCTGTACTGCACCCCATATTTTGAAATAACACACAAACAACACATATGGATATGTCGTCCAGAGTTACACTCACAACCGCTAGTTAGTCAACCGCAACCATTCGCAACATGAAACCGCTATTAATCATCACCGCCCTGTTTATCCTGGCGCACATCGCACAATCTGTGTCCGCATCGGAGGCCACTGGTAGTGAGTTTGCCGATAATGGGTGCCACGCACCAATCCCTGTGTTGAGCGTCTGCGAGGCGAGCGTCAGCGAACTTCCTGTGTCTGGAAGTATTATGGGTTATATCGGGGTGTTAGTGTATCCTTAATGTGGCCGCCAATAATGCGTCCGGCAATGCCCAGGTTGTGAAACTGGTGCAAAGGAATTTTCCAGGGCTTTTCAATAGGCAAACCGGTTGCTTCTCCTCTCACCGCCAGCGCTAACTGTTTGCCCATCATGGTAGCCATAGCCAGACCACGACCGTTGTAGCCGAGGCCGGAATAAGCATGATCATCGAGTTTGAGCAACAACGACCGATGATGAGTTGTCATGGCGACATATCCACCCCAGTCATACTCCCATGTTGCAGTTTCCAGCTGGGGAAACAATTTGACCGCGAGTCGGCGTAGCATGGCAGTGTCAAGAGTCCCGAGTTTGCCAAAAACATTGCCACGGCCCCCGAATACCATCCGATTCTGTTCGTCAATACGGTAATACAAAGGCACACCACCAGCTTCGGAGACGGCATTTCGCTGGGGCAAGATTTGCCGGGCAATATCTTTGGGTAATGGCGCGGTAGCAGTAATCATGGTTGCCACGGGGACAATTGCCTGGGCAAGACCGGGCCATGTTTTGTCAGTATAACCATTCGTGCCGATGACCAGGTTGCGACAGTTGATATTACCTTTTGGTGTCCTGATCTGCCAGCCTGAGCGAGTTTTGTGAAAGCTGTTTGCAGGAGTATTCCCGTATATGGTTGCTCCTTTGGAGATCGCCGCAATTGCCAGCCCCCGGGCAAAGGACAAAGGTTGAAGGCTGCCACCGCGACGGTCAAACATTCCTCCGTCGTAGTGGTTTGTACCCAATATTTTTGCCATGTCGGAACGATTCAGACGTTCCACATCAGCGCCCAATATCCGCCATTGGCGAATCCAGTCGTCAATAAAAGACATTCCCGACTTGCCCACTACGCCCAGGATGTAACCTGGTCGAATAGTTTCGCACTGGATGTTGTATTTCTTGACAAGGTCAAACACACAGTCACACGCCTCGGTGACTATGGCGATCATCTGTTCGAATTCCTCTTCGCTGTAATACTGCCTTATTTTCTCGGGGAGCACCTTCCAGTTGGGATTAATCTGGCCCCCGTTTCTGCCGGAGCAACCCCAGCCCGGCTGAACCTTGTCTATGACTACAGCACAGGTTCCCGCTTCAGCCAGATGCAATGCGGTAGATAAACCGGTATAACCAGCACCAATAATGGCTACATCAGTCGTAATATCGCCAATAAGAGGTGATAAGTCGTCAAGGGGAATAGCCGTGGCTCGCCATAGACTGTCAGGCCAGCTATATGTTTCCTGGGTACTCATTGGATGAGATTGGTCTTGATAAAGCCCGACACTATATCGGTTTCACATCTCCTGCAACAATTTTCCGGTTCGTAGAAGCGGGTTTCCCTGCCATTCATTTGTCCATCGCAAGATAAAGGCGAAATTCTATCGAAATCAAAGCGCCTGGGTGCCTCGTGTCTGGTATTCAGGGAGATATAAATGTTTCGAAAATTTCATTGGATTACCCAATATGATCATATGTAACCATATAATAGAGCGCTTGAATGTTCTTCTTTAAATTAGCCGATCCTGAATTGTGATGAATAAATTTTGCTCAATACTGTTTCTTGGTTTAATTCTGATTAATGGCTCCGTGCAGGCGGACTTGCCAAATATGAAGCTCGGGTACCTGGTGGAATATGGCAGTATCAAGGCGGGCAATATTCAGATCACCATTACCCGGAGTGGTGATCAATATGAGATGAGCTCAACGACCAAACCAAGCGGTCTGGCGAAGCTGTTTCTGAAAACCCACACCACAAAAACTCTGTTCTCTGCAGACGACAATAATTTTCAGCTTTTAAGCGGCACCGAAGAATACACGGGCAAGGAAAACGACAGTCTGTCATATGATGTCAACCATGAAAACAAGCAGATTGAGTTTGGTGATGGAGAGCCCGTTGAATTTGTCCAGAGTGATCGCCTGGATTTGCAGACATTCCCGTTGTTACTGATGATCGTACCGCTTGAGCAAGTATCCGGAAATGATTATGTGGAGGTAAGTGCTAGCAAGATTCGCAACTATACCTACCAGGAGTTGAGCGAAGAAACTCTTTCTCTGTCCGATGGTGATCAGAAGACCTGGAAGCTGGCCAAGTTTCGGGACAATAAACCGGAACGCACGACTACCGTCTGGATCAAACAGGAAGGTGGGATACCGATTCGGATTGAAAGCCTCAACAAAGGCAAGGTGACGCGAATCAGCCTGATATCCAGTAAAATTCAATAGTGACAGCAATATTGTTTATTGACTCCTTTGTGGATTGACGCGGCGTGAAATATTTAAATATTCTTCTTGTGTTTGGACCCCGTTTTGCCTTTATAATCCGCCGCTTGTGTTAGCGCGAGAGCGCTGGTTTTGTCCGCACTGGCGTATCACCCTGAATTCTGATCGGACCAGCCCGATCGGTTAGGGATGATACACATGGAAACACGCGCCCTTTGGTAGTGGGCGCCACTGATACGATGAAAATGCCCCAGATTACCCTGCCCGATGGCTCTATAAGGCGCTATACGGATTCCACCAGCATTGCTGCCATTGCGACTGATATTGGCCCGGGCCTGGCCAGGGCTGCCATCGCCGGTAAAGTTAATGGACAACTGGTCGATGCCTCTGATCCAATCACTGACGATAGCGATATCGTCATATTGACCAGCAAGGATCCTGATGCTGTGGAAATTATTCGTCACTCCTGCGCCCATCTGCTCGGCCACGCCATCAAACAGGTCTGGCCCGAGAGCAAAATGGCAATAGGCCCGGTGATTGAGAATGGTTTTTACTACGATATAGACATCGATCACCGCATTACGGATGAAGATCTCACCACGCTGGAGCAACGCATGGGGGAGCTGGCTGCGACCGATTATTCCGTAGTCAAGAAAAAGGTTTCGTGGCAGCAGGCGTTTGATACTTTCGTTCGGCGCGATGAGCCCTATAAACAGGAAATTCTTGATCGGGATATTGCGCGAGATGATTTTCCCGGCTTGTATCATCATGAAGAATACATTGATATGTGCCGGGGGCCTCACGTGCCCAATATGAGCTTCTGCCATCATTTCAAGTTGATGCGTGTTTCCGGAGCGTACTGGCGTGGCGATTCCAAGAACAAAATGCTGCAACGCATTTATGGCACCGCATGGCCGGATAAAAAGCAGCTGAAGTCCTATCTCTTGCAGTTGGCCGAGGCAGAAAAGCGGGATCACCGAAAAATCGCCAAACAGCTCAATTTGTTTCATATGCAGGAAGAAGCTCCTGGCATGGTATTCTGGCATGACAAAGGGTGGACGCTATACCAGGTGCTTGAGCGATACATGCGGCGCGAGCAGGAAATAAGGGGATACAAGGAAATCAAGACGCCTCAGGTGGTTGATTTTTCGCTCTGGGAGCGTTCAGGGCACGCTGACAAATTTGGCGATGACATGTTTTCGGTGGAATCAGAGGGCAGAAATTTTGCCCTTAAACCGATGAATTGTCCCTGTCATGTGCAAGTATTCAATCAGGGATTGAAGAGCTATCGTGATCTTCCGTTACGGCTGTCCGAATTCGGCTCCTGTCACCGTAATGAATTATCAGGAGCCCTACATGGTTTGATGCGTGTGCGCGGATTTGTCCAGGATGACGGACACATATTCTGCACTGAAGACCAGATTCAGAATGAAGTTGCAGAGTTTATCGATTTTCTCCATTCGGTTTATCATGGATTGGGGTTCGACGATATCATTTACCGGCTTTCCACGAGGCCAGAGAACCGGGTGGGTAATGATGCCGATTGGGACGAAGCCGAGGCCGCGCTGGCAATGGCACTGGATGCCAAGGGGTTGCCGTGGAAAGAATTGCCGGGAGAAGGCGCTTTTTACGGCCCAAAAGTTGAATTTTCTCTTCGTGACAGTATCGGCCGGGTATGGCAATGCGGAACCGTACAGGTTGATTTTTCGATGCCTGGTCGACTGGATGCGCAATATGTTGCAGAGGATGGATCGCGCAAAATTCCGGTGATGTTGCACCGGGCAATCCTTGGCTCATTTGAACGCTTTATCGGTATATTGATAGAGCACTATGAGGGCCGGTTTCCTTTCTGGCTTTCTCCGGTGCAGGCGGTTGTGATGAACATTTCGGAGAAACAGGGTGAATATGCCGAAAAAACCCGAAATTCGTTGAAAAAACAGGGATTCAGGGTGGATTGCGACTTGAGAAACGAGAAGATCGGTTTTAAAATCCGCGAGCACACACTTCAGCGAATTCCATATCTGTTGATAACCGGAGATCGGGAAGTGGAGACCAATACAATTTCGGTTCGCGCGCGTAATGGTGATGATCTGGGCGCAATGACAGTTGACGGTTTTTCTGAAATGATTTCGGCGCAGGTGAATTAATTCCTTATTTGCCGGATCTGACTAGATTATTGTCACTGTATTAAATTTACCCATAGATTGGTTTTGTTTTTTTTAATTTCCCTGGAGGACTACTGCTATAGCTAAAGTAAAACAACAGCGTATTAATGATCAAATTCGAAGTGATCCTGTACGCGTTATTAACCATGAGGGTGAACAGATTGGCATCATCTCGTTGCAAGAAGCTACAGATGCCGCTGAAGAAGTGGGTCTTGATCTGGTAGAAATATCACCGAATGCAGCCCCGCCGGTATGCAAAATAATGGATTATGGCAAGTTTTTGTATAACGAAAGCAAGCAAAAACACGAGGATAAAAAGAAGCAAAAACAGATTACCATTAAAGAAATCAAGTTTCGCCCCGGTACCGATATCGGCGATTACGATATTAAACTCAGAAAGTTACGGGACTTTCTTGAGAGTGGTAACAAGACCAAGGTCACCATGCGGTTCAGAGGGCGAGAAATGGCGCACAAAGAATTGGGCCTGGAAATGTTACAGAGAGTGGAACATGACCTGGAAGAAATTGCCGCAGTGGAGCAGGCGGCGACTATGGAAGGGCGTCAGATGGTGATGGTGATGGGGCCAAGACGCAGTTAGTTGTTAGGGTTTAGAGTGGGCTTTGTCAGCTTTTAACCGGTAGAACTCCCGGCTGCAAACCATGAAAGGCTGCCAGGACAAGTGTGTAATCGTAAATTTGAGGTGTATTGTTGCAGCAACAGGCTGTACACTGACGACGATTTTGCGAATGCAGGATCGCAGTGAAAGATCTCGATAGTCGTGAATTGAGACGTCTAAAAAATTGAGTTGAAGGTCGGCCGGTGAAGCTAATTTTAGCTGGCAGGTTTTTTGCTCTACATAGGGACAAAAAGCAGTCCAGTCCAGAACTGCCTTTGTCTATAACTAAACGCAGCACTTGTATTTTATGCTGCCCTGAATACTGGAGATATAATGCCAAAGTTAAAAACCAATCGAGGCGCTGCGAAGCGCTTCAAACGAACTGCCTCGGGTAAGTTCAAGCGATCCCAATCGCATCTGCGTCATATTCTGACCAAGAAGTCCACCAAACGCAAAAGACACTTGCGCAGCGGTGCGATGATCCATGCATCAGACCAGGCATCTGTAAAACAGATGCTACCCTACAGCTAAACGGAGTACAGATATGCCACGCGTAAAAAGAGGGGTTCAGGCCAAGGCCCGACACAAGAAAGTCTTAAAACTTGCCAAAGGCTACAGCGGTGCCCGTAGTCGTTTATTCAAAACTGCCAAGCAGGCCGTTGATAAAGCCGGACAGTATGCCTATCGTGACCGGCGTCAACGTAAACGACAATTTCGTGCCTTATGGATCGTCAGGATCAATGCTGCGGCACGAGAAAACGGGATTAGCTATAGCCGTATGATTGACGGTCTGCTGAAAGCTGAAATCAGCCTTGACCGCAAAGTGCTTGCCGATATGGCGGTACACGATAAAGAAGCGTTCAGTGCGCTCGCGGAAAAAGCAAAGGCGGCACTGTCAATTTAATTGACAAAGGCGTCATATAGGAATATGGCGATTTCAGGTATCAATATATTACTTGAATTAGTTTCTGTAATTAACTGAAATATAAGGGAAAGAACTATCTTTCCCTTTTTTGATTTCAGATTGATGATTTTCCGGGGCAGGGCACCACCCACTGCCATGTTCGAGCAACAGGTTCAGCCCTTCAATGGTAAATCGATATTGTGATCGATGGTTATAGTGAACTATGAGTGTTAATTCCCAGTCTCTTAAACAACTGGCACATACAGCCAATGCGAATATAGTGGCTGCTGAATCTCTGCAGGCACTTGATGCCCTCAGAGTCCACTACCTTGGCAAGAAAGGCGAGGTAACCGCGCAGCTAAAATCAATTGGCAGTTTGTCTCATGATGAGAAGAAGTCTATTGGTAAAGCTGTCAATGAACTCAAAAACCAGATTCAACAGTGGATTGAATCTCGCCACGAAGATCTTGAACATCTGGAAATTTCACGCCAACTGGCTGCACAGCAAGTAGACGTTACCCAACCGGGCAGAACTCAGGATCGTGGCAGGATTCACCCGATTTCCCGTACCCTGGAAAGAATGGAAGGCATCTTCACCCAATTGGGTTTCGATACCGCTTCAGGGCCGGAAATTGAGGATGACTACTATAACTTTGAAGCGCTCAATATTCCCTCTGATCACCCGGCCAGGGCCATGCATGATACGTTTTATGTGGACACCCATACTGTATTGAGAACCCACACTTCCCCGGTGCAAATTCGGCATATGCATAGCAGCAAACCGCCCATCAGAGTGATTGCACCTGGCAAGGTTTATCGATGTGATTCAGATGTCACCCATACGCCGATGTTTCACCAACTGGAAGGGCTTGCCATCGATGCTGATATTACGTTTGCTGACCTGAAAGGGATTCTGATACATTTTGTTGAAGAGTTTTTTGAAAAAAGTCTTGGCGTACGATTTCGATCATCCTATTTTCCATTTACCGAACCCTCTGCAGAGCTTGATATTGCCTGTGTATTTTGTGGTGGTGATGGCTGTCGCGTTTGTAAGCAAACCGGATGGATCGAAGTTCTCGGATGCGGCATGGTGCATCCGGAAGTGCTGCGTCAGGGTGGTATCGATTCAGTAAATTATAGTGGCTACGCGTTTGGTCTTGGGGTCGAGCGACTTTCCATGTTGCGTTATGGTGTCAACGATTTGCGCTTGTACTTTGACAATGATCTGGACTTTCTCCGGCAATTCTAATGCCTGGACCAATCAATAACTTGGAGAAAACCGATGCTGGTTAGTGAATCCTGGATACGGCAGTGGGTAGACCCTGATCTGAATACGCTGGAACTGGCAGAACAACTGACTCTGGCCGGACTGGAAGTGGAGGGTGTCATGCCAGCCTGTCCAGTAAATCTCTCTACTGGTAACAAGGCAAAGCTGGTTGTGGGGGAGATAATGGAATCCAGTCTTCATCCTGCTGCCGATCGCTTGAGAGTATGCAAGGTTGATATTGGCCGTCGGAAATTACGCAGTATTGTCTGTGGTGCACCCAATGCTGAGCAAGGGTTCAAGGTTCCGGTCGCGCTACCTGGCGCGCGCCTGCCTGATATTACGATCAGGAAGTCCACCATTCGGGGGGTCGAATCCGAAGGCATGCTTTGTTCTCCCGTCGAACTTGGCCTGGGTGCTGATGCTGACGGACTGATGGTGCTTGATCCAGATGCTCGCGTTGGTTCTTTGCTGTCCGATCATCTGGCACTCGATGACAGGGTCATCGAAGTGGATTTAACACCCAATCGAGGTGACTGTCTGTGCATTCATGGGATTGCCAGGGAAGTTTCTGTATTGACTGGCGTGCGAATGCGAAACATCAATGTAAACCCGGTTAAGCCGAAGAGCAAACTGGGCCTATCCATTGCTCTGGAGCAACCAGAAGCGTGTCCGAGATTTGTTGGCCGTGCAGTGTTGAATATTGATATGCAGGCACGAACGCCAGACTGGATGGTGGAACGATTACGCCGGAGTGATCTGCGCAGTGTTAATCCGGTGGTAGATATTACAAATTTTGTCATGCTTGAGAGTGGCCAACCAATGCACGCCTATGACCTCGATAAATTATCGGGGGGGATCGTGGTAAGAATGGCGAACAAGGGTGAAAAACTGAAGTTACTGGATGGGAGCGAAATTAAACTTCAAGCAGATAATCTGGTCATTGCTGATCATAAAAAGGCGGTGAGTCTGGCTGGCATAATGGGATCTGACAACACCGCTATTTCGGCTCAGACCCGTAATATTTTTTTTGAAGCAGCGTATTTCTCGGCCGCCAGTATTATTGGTAAAGCACGGCGACTGGGCATGCATACCGATGCATCGCATCGGTTTGAAAGAGGCGTCGATCCCACGGGTCAGGTTGCCGCAGTGGAGAGCGCCACCGCACTTTTAATGGAAATTGCCGGCGGAGAGCCCGGCAAGATATGTCAGGGGGTAAGTCGAAAGCATCTGCCGCGTCCGACGAATATTTTGTTTGATCGCAAGGAAATTCAACGTATTCTCGGGATCAGCATCGCAGGTTCCAGGATTTCTGCCATTCTGCGCAGGCTCGGAATGAAGGTAGAAATATCAGGTAAATTTCTTAAAGTAGTTCCACCACCGTGGCGTTTTGACATAACCGGGCAACATGATTTGGTTGAGGAAATCGGCCGTTGTCATGGATACGACAAGATTCCACCGAGAATGCCTGTATCTGCGGCCAGAACGGGAGCCAGAGCAGAAACTTCTATCAACCTGACACAATTAAAACAGGTGTTGACTGCTCGCGGGTATTATGAAGCGATCAGCTATAGCTTTGTTGATCCTGAACTACAAAGAGACCTGCTTGAGAATGCTCCAGGTATTTTGCTGGCGAATCCCATTGCCGAGAATATGTCGGAGATGCGGCAGAGTCTGTGGCCAGGATTATTGTCTACCCTGGTGAGAAACCTGAATCGGCAGGAAATCAGGGTAAGAATTTTTGAATGTGGCCATGTATTTCACCGTAAAGGCAAAAAAAGAACGGAAATTCCACGCCTGGCGGGGTTGATTTGTGGTTCGGTGTATCCCAGACAATGGGGGCTGGAATCGAGGGACGTAGATTTCTTTGATGCCAAAGGGGACGTTGAAGCCCTTGCGGGACTGTCCACTGGATTTCAGTTTGAAGCAACCACGCACCCATCACTTCACCCGGGTCAATCGGCACGTATTGTGTTTAGCAAAAAAACCGTAGGTTATGTTGGGCGACTCCATCCAGTGAAACAGAAATCCCTGGATATAGATCAGCCAGTGTTTTTGTTTGAACTGGACCTGGCGGCTTTACAATATTCAGCTTTACCGGAATTTCGCGCTATTTCCCGTTTCCCTGGTATACAGCGGGATTTGGCAGTGGTGGTCAACCGGGAAGTTCCGGCAAACAAGATTCTGGAGGTTGTGAATCAATACGCGGGTCAAACCCTCAAGAAATTGGAGTTGTTTGACATATATACCGGTGAAAGGGTTGAAAATAATAAGAAAAGTTTTGCATTCAGCTTGACCTTCCAGTCAGAATCAAGCAATCTTAAGGCTAGCGAGATAGAGTCAATCATCAATAATATAATTAAGGCTCTCCAATTGAGCGCTGGAGCGGAGTTGCGGGCTTGATAATCGGAGTGAAAAGAGAAAATTACGATGACAATAACTAAAGCAGATCTAGGCAATACACTGTTCGATGAGGTAGGGTTGAACAAGAGGGAGGCAAAAGATTTCGTCGAATTATTCTTTGAGAAAATTCGCCAGTCCCTGGAGCAGGGGACTGCAGTAAAACTGTCGGGATTTGGAAGCTTTACTTTGCGTGATAAAACCTCTCGACCCGGTCGAAATCCAAAGACGGGTGAAGAAGTAGCAATTTCTGCCCGTCGGGTGGTTACCTTTCGATCGAGTCAGAATCTGAAACACAGCGTGGTAGATAATTCGTTTGAATTAACCCAGAAACTGGGCCGGAAAAGCAAATGACCATGCTTGATCCTGCCGGGTTTGAATTACCGCCAATTCCCAGTAAACGGTACTTTACCATTGGCGAAGTCAGCAAATTATGCGTTGTTAAACCCCATGTGCTGCGGTATTGGGAGCAGGAATTTCCACAACTCAAGCCCGTTAAAAGGCGCGGTAATCGACGCTATTATCAACGCCATGAAGTTAAACTGATCAGGCAGATTCGTAAGCTTCTGTATGTGGAAGGATTCACTATTAGTGGAGCCCGAACCCAGCTTGAACAGGTGGAGACTGAGGGTACCCCGGTCAATTCTTCTGGTATTGACAAAAAGGGATCCCAGGTAATTTCTCAATTAATTTCAGAACTCAATGAAGTTAGCGATATCTTGAGTTAAAATCCCGTCCGCTGTCTTTTGCCTGGTTTTCTCGGACACACGCCGGGCAGTTAATGGAACTATGACCAATCATTAGTTTCAGGATTAGTTTCAAATATATAAATATTCATAATTATTCGGGGTGTAGCGCAGCCTGGTAGCGCACCGCAATGGGGTTGCGGTGGTCGGAGGTTCAAATCCTCTCACCCCGACCAATTACCCTTCCAAAGTAGCCCAATTGAATCCATTTATCCTTTTATATTCATGTAGTTAATTGAATATAGGGTGCGGCAATGTCCAGAGCTGTCTATTGACATCCAGTGTTGAATGGGGGCAATATTTGGGGGCAACAGCAGTAATCCACTAATGAGTTGCGCCCATGCCATTAACGAACACAGCAATTCGCAACGCCAAATCTGGTGATAAGGCCAGAAAGATGTTTGATGGAGGCGGTTTGTATCTCGAAATCTCTCCAAAGGGCGGAAAGTGGTGGAGGCTAAAGTATCGGTTCGGGAGAAAGGAGAAACGACTGTCTCTTGGCATTTATCCTGATATTTCGTTAAAAGATGCCAGGGAACGTCGGGATGAAGCCCGAAAATTGCTGGCCAACGAAATCGACCCTAGTGAACACCGAAAAGCAAAGAAAGCTGGAATTGTCGAAAGATCAGCTAACAGTTTCGAGGCAATTTCCCTTGAATGGTTTGGCAAACACTCAGTAAATTGGTCGGATTGTCATACTGAGAGGGTATTTCGCTTATTGGAGCGGGATATTTTTCCATGGATTGGAGGTAAATCAATTGCTGAACTAACTGCTCCCCAATTGTTGGAAGTCGTTAGACGTATTGAAAATCGCGGTGCTCTTGAGACTGCGCATCGTGCGCTACAAATCTGTGGTCAAGTTTTTCGCTATGCTGTAGCAACTGGTAGGGCGGAGAGAGATCCTACTGGTGACCTTCGTGGTGCCTTGCCCCCATATAAGGGAACACATTTTGCATCAATCACGGAACCAAAGAAAGTTGCCGAGATTCTTCGCTCATTTGACAGCTATCGGGGTACTCTCATTGTGCGATCCGCCCTTTCTCTCGCACCGTTAGTTTTTGTGCGCCCAGGGGAATTACGTCATGCAAAGTGGGCAGATATTGACCTGGAAGCTGCCGAATGGCGCTACACTGTTTCAAAGACTGATACACAGCATATTGTGCCGCTCAGTATACAGGCAGTGAGTATATTGAGCGATTTACATCCGCTTACAGGGCGGGGGCTGTACGTTTTCCCCGGAGTCCCTAGCAGGGGAAAGACCCATGAGTGATAACGCGATACTGAGCGCCATGAGGCGTATGGGGATTGAGAAAGATGAAATGAGCGGGCATGGTTTTCGAGCTATGGCTCGTACCATTCTTGATGAGGTGCTTGGTTTTCGACCCGATTTTATTGAACATCAACTGGCTCACGCTTTACGTGACCCCAATGGCAGGGCCTACAATCGTACCGTTCACCTGCCAGAAAGACGCTAGATGATGCAGGAATGGGCGGATTATTTGGATAAATTGAAAGCTGGAGCTGAAATTATTTTAATTAATAGGAATGCCTGAGCCAGAATCAAGACTGTATTCAATTGTCCTGTCGATTTGGGCAGCTTTGTCAGTGAAGTGAATTTATTGCGAAAGGCGAAACGATAATCAGGTTAGACAGGTCTAGCCTTAGCAGGCAAAAAGTGGTCCCCTCGCCCACCTGACCTGACTTCTTCTATGAAGGATTTCGACAAGGCGCAGCAATTATGACATTTGACCGAGATACCTACGCCAGTCAGATACTTGAAATTACAGATGAGCTAAAAGAGCAAATATTGCCGATACTGGCAAAGTATTTTAAACCAGCGCCCAATTTCGATTTTGAAAATCTTTCGCACAAACTAGCTTTCAGTTTATTTTCCGTAAAGTTATCCGATCCACTCAGATCGG
>CAYOGN010000045.1:0-10571 GCA_964403545.1 uncultured Gammaproteobacteria bacterium | reverse complement strand
CGGGAACTGCTCTATCGGGTCTATCTTGACCGTATTGAATATTTCATGGGTAATCCACCTGATAAAGATTGGGATGGGGTGTTTGATTTTCAGACTAAATAACGAAAGTGGACAGACCATGTGTAAATTATCCGGAAAGTTCTGTTTACTTCTGACAATGTGTTAACTTTCAACCTGACCTGAACAATCTGGAAATTTCACAATGAGCGCTTACATTATTGTAGATACAGAAATAGAGAACCCTGCGGAATACGAAGAATATAAAAAACTGGCAAAACCGGTTGCGGAAAGCTATGGTGGTATTTATCGTGCCCGGGGCGGTGAACTGGATATACGGGAATCTGACCTGTGGACACCATCTCGCGTAGTCATCATAGAGTTTCCCGACATGGATAGTGCCCGATCATTTATCGACTCGGAAGAATATGCACCGATAAGACCCATGCGGCGAAACAATGCGAAGTGCACTCTGTTTATCGTTGACGGGGGTTAATCGACACCCTCAACTCAGATTATTGCTTCTTTAGAAATGCGCTGATGTTTTTCAACTTCTCCCCGTTTCGAATTCGAAGGTATTCGAGGTTTAGCCCTCCTTCGATCAGGGTACGATTGTATTCCTGCATTTCGTACCCCCCGTCCTGATCAATTAAGAGCGAATAGACGGTAAAAATATTGCCAGTTATACGGCTCCAGACATAGGGATCTCCCTTCATCGGATCAAGGGGAACCGGGTTGCCAAATACATTGGTCGCCATGGCAGCAGTATAAATACCATCGCGTTGGGTTGGCAGAAACCCGATGTGATATTCTTTCTCCTTGACCCGCCCATCGGTCTTGTGAGTGATGGATTTCCAGGTAATTTCAAACCCGTCGTCGGTTTCAGTAATTTCAACACTCATATCCCGATGATTTGTCTCGCCACCACTTTCGACCTCCGCGGACCCGGTATAACTGCCGATAAATGGTTCGATATCGGCTGCCAGAATTCCCCTTGCAAACAACAGCAGAAAAGCTGGAATCAGGATTTTCAGAACGCGAAATGTCAGGTTTTCCATTTGATACCTTGCTTGAAGTTGAAAAAACCAAAAATACCATATTTTCCCCTTCAGGCAATGATTTAGTTTACTGAATTTCCGGTTCATTGCCATTTCGTCTGATTTAACCTGTTATTTCTCCGGTCCCTTTTTTGTCCCAGAAACAAAACCTCGCAATCCTATTGTCGAAAAAAGTTTTCAGAGTAGAAGGCTAATTAGCATTTTGAAAAACGTTTAAACCTTATTAATCAACCGTGTAATTACTTTATTAGTAAAATGGAGTATTTTTTCAAAATAATTGAAAAAGAAATTGAATCACTATAATCTCTACCTCCTGTATGACTTATAGTAACGAAATGAACGATCAGAACCCAGTATTTATTCCCGGGCCAACCAATATTCCCGACAGATTGCGCCACGCAATGAACATGCAAACCAGAGACCACCGCGTTCCTGATTTTGCTAACGTATTTTTGCCGGTACTGGAAGACTTGAAATCGGTTTTCAATACCCGAACCGGACAGGTGTTTATATTTCCATCAAGTGGCACAGGAGGCTGGGAGTCAGCCGTTACCAACACCCTGTCACCTGGCGATAAGGTACTGGTAGCACGACACGGAATGTTTTCTCATAAATGGATTGATCTGTGTCAGCGACACGGACTGGACGTTGAAGTCATCGAATGTGAATGGGGTATGGCCGCGCCGGTAAAGCAATTTGCCGAGCGGCTCGCCGCGGACAGAAATTTTGACATTAAAGCGGTGCTGGTTACCCACAATGAAACTGCGACCGGGGTTCGGAGTGATGTGGCAGCGGTTCGCAATGGCATGAACGCCTGTAATCATCCCGCCCTACTCTATGTTGACTGCGTCAGTTCCCTGGCTTGCATGGATTTCCGGATGGACCAATGGGAAGTTGATCTCGCAGTATCGGGATCCCAGAAAGGCTTTATGCTTACAACTGGCCTGGCCATTGTTGCTGCCAGTGAAAAAGCACTTGATGCAATTCATGCGTCCGGATGTACACGGTGTTATTTCGATTTTCGCGACATGATTAATCTCAACGGTAGCGGTGGTTACCCGTATACGCCTCCGACGCAGTTGATCTACGGCTTGCGGGCCAGTCTGGACATGTTGTTTGAAGAAGGGCTTGATAACGTTTACGCCCGGCATTATCGTCTCGCAGAGGGTATTCGCCGGGCAATAAAAGCGTGGGGACTGCGGCTATGTGCAAGATCAAAGAAAGAATACTCAGATACGGTGAGTACGATTCTGGTTCCTGAAGGTTTTGACGGAACCGCACTGACCGATCATGCCTATCACGTCTACAAGGTTTCCTTTGGTGGCGGATTGGGTGAACTGGCAGGGAAAGCATTTCGTATCGGCCATCTGGGATCACTAACCGATGTGATGGCGTTATCCGGGTTAGCCACTATTGAAATGGCGATGAAAGATCTGGGATATCCCATCGAGCTGGGATCGGGCGTTACGGCGGCCCAGGAGTACTATCGCAACACCACCAGAATCTCCCACCAACTGGCTGCATGAAAATCTGGTGTTCTGTTGATATAACAACAATCTTCCAGGCAAATTAAACCTAAGCGTTTATTAGTTGCCGGGGTACCTTTCAGATGTGTGCGCGGAGCAGGTTGGAGTACTAGCAGGAAACCGCATATTTCGAGTAAACAGAATGCGGATACACAATGGTATTACTTCCTACAGTAGCGCGAATATTATCAATATTGTGGTCCAGCGCCAGCCTGAAGGCAAATCTGTCAAAGAATTGATCATATAGTTCACCGCCTCTGGTACCCACAGCATAGTAGTGGTCATCCTCCGGGTCAACCTCGATTTCTATAGCGGTCAGAGGTTGCCGGGCGGGCCCCCCCAGTACCCTGGCCCCACGCGCAGGATCATAGGCACTTCGTTCGGAGCAACAATAGATGAGCTGTCTGCGCTCCCCGGGTTTTTGACCATCACCGACAAACTGAATTTTTTCAGGGTAATAGTTGAGGAAGCTTACTGTTTTCGTTGGATAGCTGAGTTTGTGCGCGCAGATGGCAGAGAACGCGACCACGGATCGACCAGCGCCGGCACCTCCCTGCCACAAATAGCTTTCCTGATTCTCGGTATTCAATCGTTCCACCGTATCCACGACCCGTCCGATATTAATCAAAAAACATGGTGTAGTTACATAGGGGTAATTGAATACATAGGCCTGATCAGGTTCTATAGTCTGAGTGGTCAGCGGTTGATCATTTTCATCCAGAAGCAACGCCCGGGTGTAGTGCTTCACGGAATTCTCACGGGCCAGTAGTCCTGGGTTTGTCGCAACCATGGTCGCTGCTGCAAGACAGGTTTTAACGAAAGTGCGTCGATTCCCGGATTTACTCATTTTCTTTAACTGAATATTACTATTGCATTCGATCAAGGGTCGTGATGGTAAGTTTACCGCCATCCGGAGCCTCAACGACCAAATCTCCCCGGTCAGTAACATCCGTGATCACACCAACCATCGGCTGATTATCATCTGTGAGCGAAATATTGAGCCCTTTATATTCAGCCCGAAGTTTCCATAATGATAGAATATGGGCAAAACCTCTGTCTGCCCAGTCATTTAACTGGATAACAAATTGCCGCGCCCAGGTTTCCAGCAACTGGTTCGCAGTGAGTGAAGTCCCTCCCTCAGCTTCGTGAATACTCATCGCCGACATCGGCATTTCCTCTGGAGAGTGACGAATATTTACTGAACAGGTGATCGTCAGCCACGGCCCTGCTTCGCCGATGCCATAGTCCAGCCACATACTGGCAATTTTATGTCGCGCAATTCTGATGTCGTTGGGCCAGCTGTAGGTCAGCGCTGTCAGCGCTGAAAGGTGGATTGCGAGGCTGTTTCCCAGGCTTACCACAGCAACGTAAATAATCTCGTGATAGCGTTGCAGAGAAAATTCAGGTTGCAAAATAATAGAGCAATGCAAATTTCCGGCAAAGCTCTGCCAAGGTTTATCGATGCAACCTTGCGCTGAAAGCTGGTTATCCGCTACAACCATTGTGCCTTCCTCAGCACCGTCCATCGCCAGATTAATAGAATATTCGCGCAGACTATGGATTTGCCCAGCCACTACCAGATTATAGGCTACGGGTAATTCAGGTTGGTCGGAATCGATCTCCACCTAGTCGACCTGATCCACTACACTGTGCATTAACTGCAACAGCCGCATATGTCCTCGTTCGCTGGCGTAGTCGGCCGGGGTTCGACCTTCTGCATCAGAAAACCCGGTATTCGCTCCATGCTCAATCAACATCACGGCAATTCCGCTGTTTCCCTGAGAGGCAGCGTGATGCAAAGCAGTGGCACCCTGGTCATCTACGGCATTGATCTCAACATCAGCTTGACCCAACAACAAATTGACGACATCTATTCGATTTTCAAAAGCTGCTCGATGCAAGGGAGTCCACAAATAGATATCCCGGGTATTAACCTCCGCCCCGGTATCAAGCAACAGGCGGGTTGCGTTCAAGTGCCCTTTGGCCACCGCAATCATTAAAGCACCCCAGCCATTACTACCACGTAAATTAACGTCAACACCCCTGGAAATCAATAATTTCATACTCGGGATATCTCCACTGATGGCAGCAAACATTATCGGCGTACCTCCATTGTTATTTCTGGATTCCGGATCTGCACCCACGGAAAGCAACTTCGAGATGAGACGACCATCACCTCCTTTAGATGCAACCATCAGGGCATTCTTGCCTGAATGATCAGATAAGTTAATATTTTCAACGGATTCACACAATCTGGAAATCGTAATCAGATCGGCTTCACGGATAGCGTTTAGAAATTCTAAATCATGCGCCCAGACCTGCTGCTGGCACAGGCCGTAAAAAATAAACAGCAACCCTCGATAACAAATTTTATCCAACACCTGGACCTCGGTTTGCATAGTTTCCTACTACCTGCTTTAGCGCGGCAACCGCATCATATCTCCCGGTCATTCGAATAATTGCATCGTGATTGACGGCAGCCTCCAGGATTTCCTTATACCCCTGTCGTTCTCTGTCCTGCAGCAACAGTTGCTGTGAATGTATGACGTTATATTCACTATCACTAAAGAAAAATCCCAGATTCTGTTGCTGAGTCAGATATTTTAGGGTGTCAAACTGGACGGCACCCAATCCGGGTGTCACTAGAACCTCTCCAGCCAGTGGACTTTTCTGATCGATTATTATTTCAAAGCGCAGCATAACCACCGAAGCCGTTGAAGTCTCAATCATATCCGCTTCCAGTGATACTGGCAGAATGCGACTGGATTGGGTCAGAAACTGAAGATCCTGTTTGCATTCCTCGCTACCCAATTCAAAAAATACTGCCGACTGCCAATCACTCTGATCTAACTTTATCGGTACGCATGTTGTCATCGCACCGCAACTACGCATACCTTTTACAATACTGTCCGGAAATCTGTCCATAGCAGTTCCAGGAGGCTAAAATAAAAAACCCCTGCTTGCAGGGGTTCGACAGATAACTATCTGTGTTCAGGTAGCAGAAACCGATGGAGTCGCAGACGCTGAGGATTTTTCAGCAGTTCCGGCCTCGTTTTTTACTTCCTCATACCATTGGTCGTGGTGTTGTTGTGCCCATTCGACACTGACATGGCCAGTGGTCATTCCTTCCAGCACACCTTCAGTACCGAGGGTGCCCATATAGGCATGGCCGAAGAAAACCACCAGCCAGATGATTGATGCGATAGAGTGCACCTGGTTTGCAAGTTGCATGGTGTCCCGTGACGCTTCCACCAGACCCCACTGCGCCATCCAGCCTAGCAGCACCAGACCGCTTCCACAAACCGCAATGAGGCCGACAAAAATCACAATCCAGTACCAGATTTTTTCTCCACCATTTGCCTTTCCTGCACTGGGATGAGCCTTGCCGATGACACCGCCACCTTTGGCAAGCCATGCCATGTCGGTAGCATTGGGAATATTATTTTTTACCCAGAAAAGCAGCATGGCAAATACACCGATGGCGAAGAAAGGTCCGCCGTAATTATGGATACTGATTGATAAACTGGCCCAGCCTGCAAAGCCTTTGGCGCCCAGCAGGGGAATCAGTACTGCCCTGCCAAACAACATACTGAGTCCGGTAATGGCCAGCAGCACAAACAGGATCGCAGTATACCAATGCATCACACGTTCCCAGGTTTTCCAGCGCGGCACTGTCAGCCCCGATTGCTCGCCCTCTATTTTAATTCGCCCTCGGAGGAGGAAGAACAAAACGATGAGACCAAGGGAAATGACAATGGCCCAACCACCATAGTTGGCAACCAGTCCGTTGCGAAACTGGCGCCAGTTTTGCCCCCCATTATTGATAAATACGCCAGACTCGGGACCGGATACCGCACTATACCCGGCCTCCCCATCCCTGACTGCACGCCAGAAATTTGCCCGCTGATTTTTATCGTCAACTACCTGGGCGAAAACCTGCTCACCGCTGACCAGATAAGAAACAGTTGGTAAAATCAATGCACTCGAGACGATAAACAGGAATGACCAGAACATGGCGCGCACTGGGCCGCTACGGATTCTCGTTATTGGTTTCCTGGTGTTTGAAATTTTGTTCATTTATTCACTCCCATTATTTTCACATTGACAGGGCACAAATTCCTTGCAATAAAAACAACCTACCGATCCTGTTGATTGGAAAATCGTTTCTGTAACGCAGCGGTATCGGTGGTTAACGAATCTGCTGCGCCGAGATACTTGCCAGGCTGGTGAAAAGTTACATTGGTAGATTCCCAGCATCCGGTCAGTAAAAGGCAAGCGCATAGTAGAACGGTGGAAGGTATTACGCTTTTAATCATCTCTTTGCTCTCTGATAGTTACCGGGATACTGGAAAATTGACTTTAAAAAAGATACAGGTAGTAATACCCTCCCAACCTTCTACGAACTGCTATAGGCGGTCTCCCAGCCCCAGGTTTGAGGTCTTCCACCGCGTTTCAATATGCGCTCGCGATAAATATCTGCCACCATGTCACCGTCACCGGCAATGAGTGCCTTGGTGGAACACATTTCTGCACAAAGTGGAAGTTTGCCTTCGGATAACCGGTTTCTGCCGTATTTCTCAAATTCTGCCGGCGAGTTGTCATCCATCGGCCCCCCGGCGCAAAAAGTACACTTATCCATCTTTCCGCGGACCCCGAATGCCTGTTCCTGGGGATATTGCGGGGCACCAAACGGACAGGCGTAGAAGCAGTATCCACAGCCGATACAGAGGTCTTTATCATGCAGCACCACGCCGTCATCGGTAGTGTAGAAGCAGTCCACCGGACATACCGCCGCGCACGGCGCATCCGTGCAATGCATACAGGCTACCGAGATGGATTTTTCACCCGCCTCACCATCACCCAGGGTAATGACCCTGCGTCGATTCACCCCCCAGGGAACTTCATTTTCATTCTTGCACGCGGTAACGCAACCATTACATTCGATACAACGCTCTGCATCACACAGAAATTTCATTCTTGCCATGATTAGTTCCTCCGCTTAGGCGACTGAGATGCGACATAGAGACACTTTGGTCTCCTGCATCTGGGTGACTGAATCATATCCGTAAGTAAACGCCGTATTAGCGGCTTCCCCACGAATAAATGGAGCAGATCCTTCAGGATATTTATCCAGCAGATCCACGCCCTCGAAATGCCCGCCAAAGTGGAACGGGGTAAACACTACGCCGGGGGTAACCCGTTTAGTGACCATGGCCTTGACCTTTATCTTCGTACCCTCGGGACTTTCGACCCAGACCATCTGGCCGTCTCTTACCCCGTTGTCATTAGCATCCTTGGGATTGATCTCGACGAACATTTCCTGCTGCAATTCGGCCAGCCATGGATTGGACCTCGATTCTTCACCGCCACCTTCGTATTCCACCAGCCGTCCACTGGTGTGAATAATGGGAAAATCTTTTGTGAAGTCCTGGGACTGAATGGACATATAACGGGTGGGCAGGCGATAAAAACGCTTGCGGTCTTCGTAAGTAGGATATTTGTCTGCCAGTTCACGATCCGGGGTGTATAACGGCTCTCGGTGGATGGGTACCCGATCAGGGAAGGTCCAGACAATGGCTCTTGCCTTGGCATTACCGAACGGTGCACAACCATGTTTGATTGCCACCCGCTGGATGCCTCCGGACAGATCGGTTTTCCAGTTTTTGCCTTCTGCCGCGGCCTGCTCTTCGGGCGTCAGATCGCCCCACCAACCGAGAGATTTCAGCAAATCCATGGTGAATTCAGGATGACCATCCTGAATCTCGTTATCAACGGGCCACGAATCTTCGGCCAGAATGTTATTGCCCTCGTGCTCGACGCCAAATCGGGCTCGAAAGTTAAGCCCGCCCTCAGCCACTGATTTGCTGGGATCATACAATATCGGGGTTCCTGGATGCTTCATCTCAGCGGTTCCCCAGCATGGCCAGGGCAAACCGTAATATTCGCCATCGGCCGGACCACCCTCTGCTTTCAGCGTTGTGGTATTGAAAGTATGTTTATTCTCGAGGTGGAGTTTGAGCCGTTCCGGACTCTGACCCGTGTAACCGATGGTCCACATGCCACTATTGAACTCCCGGGTGATGTCTTCAATCAACGGTTCATCGTTATTCACTTCGATGTTCTTGCAAAACTCATCAGCAAAACCAAGTTTCTTCGCAAACTTGTACATAATGGTGTGATCCGGCAATGAGTCATAGAGTGGCTCGATTACCTTTTCACGCCACTGCAAAGAGCGGTTGGAGGCTGTTACCGAACCATAGGTCTCAAACTGGGTGGCTGCCGGCAGCAAATAGATACCATCGGTTCGATCATTCATAACCGCGGCGTGGGTCGGGTAAGGATCGATAATCACCATCAAATCCAGCTTGGCCATGGCCTTTTTCATCTCGAGACCCCGGGTCTGGCTATTGACCGCGTGCCCGTTGTAGACCATGCAACGTATATTGTCCTTCTGGCCAATATTTTCTTCCAGCACTCCGTCGATCCAGCGCGACACGGGAATACCGCGATAGTTCTGCGGATGCACTGGTTTACCTTTGTCGCCTTCAACTTCTTCCTGACTGAAACGACCCTTGACCCATTCGGGATCGAGGCCCCAAACCTTCGACCAGTGCTTCCAGGAACCCGCGCTTAATCCATAATAACCAGGCAGTGAATGTGAAAGTACACAGAAGTCGGTGGCGCCCTGCACGTTGTCGTGACCGCGAAAAATATTGGCCCCGCCACCGGCCTTGCCGATATTGCCGAGGGCAAGTTGAAACGCGCAATATGCCCGGGTGTTATTGTTGCCGATGGTGTGCTGGGTACCTCCCATGCACCAGACAAAGGACGCCGGGCTATTCTTCGCCATCATTTCCGCCGCTGCCTTCACCGTCTCTTCCGGCGAGCCAGTGACGCGCTCCGTTTCTTCCGGAGTCCATTTGGCTACTTCGGCACGCACTTCGTCCATGCCATAAACCCGCTGGCGGATATATTCTTTATCCTCCCAGCCATTTTCAAAGATGTGCCACAACATACCCCAGATAATCGCCACATCGGTACCTGGTCGTATCTGCACATGGAGATCCGCATGGGCTGCCGTGCGGGTATATCGTGGGTCGATGACCAGCATCTTGGAGCCATTTTCCTTGGCCCGGAAGATGTGCTGTAACGAAACCGGATGAGCCTCTGCCGGATTGGAGCCGATAAATAACATACACTTACTATTGTGCATGTCGTTAAAGGAATTGGTCATCGCACCATAGCCCCAGGTATTGGCCACCCCTGCTACCGTCGTGGAGTGACAGATACGGGCCTGGTGATCGACGTTGTTGGTACCCCAGAGTCCGGCAAATTTACGAAACATGTAGGATTGCTCATTGCTATGTTTCGCTGAACCAAGCCAGTAAACCGAATCTGGTCCGGATTCTTCGCGTATTTTCAGCATCTGGTCACCGATCTCATTGATCGCGTCGTCCCAGGTCAGTTTCTTCCATTTGCCACCGACCAGTTTCATCGGTTGCTTCAGACGTCGTTCACCATGACCATGTTCGCGCACCGAGGCACCTTTGGCACAATGCGATCCCATATTAATGGGCGAATCAAAATCCGGCTCCTGCCCGGTCCAGATACCATTTTGTACTTCCGCGCGGACACCGCAACCTACCGCACAGTGGGTGCATACGCTGCGTTTAATGGTTATCTCACCACCTGCTTCGGCGCTCGCTGCATGAACCTTTTTTACCCGCCCCGGTGCCAGCATGGTTGCTGCAGCACCTGTTCCCATTGCCAGGCCCGAACGCTTCAGGAACGTACGTCGATTGATCGTCTGACCGATCCCTTTGGGAGTCTGGACTTCAACACTGGCTTGCTTTCTGATTAACTTCATTGGTGGTTCTCCTGATTCGCTATGCGATTCTGTAATTTATAATAATGGTACCCTGGCGGTACCTGGTAGAGTTGCACGGATACGTGTTCAATAGCTTTAGAAACGGGCCCGACGGTAATATTC
>CAYOGN010000044.1:0-3665 GCA_964403545.1 uncultured Gammaproteobacteria bacterium | reverse complement strand
TTGTACATGGGAACGAATTTGATTGTCAGGTGCTCGTCAAGTGGGTAATGAATGGGCTTGCCTGTGACAAATCCATGTTTTTCATAAAGTTTTATTCCAGGCAAGGTCGCCATCAATTCGAGCTTTCTGAAGCCAGCGCGTAGGGCTTCTTCCTCACATTTGTGCAGTATCATTGAGCCGATACCCATTCTGGAAAACTCAAGACGGACAAAAAATGCTCGAATCTTTGCTGCCCCGGATTCCGGGTTGATCCGATTTGAATTACGACTTTGCTCCGAGTCACTACCGAATAGTGTTTCCCGGTAACTCCAGCCTCCACAGCCGACAATCAACTGGCCCGACTCAACCACAAAATAAGTTTGATCGGTGATCAGTTGTGTATCCAGACCGAAGGCTGTTTTGAGCGCACTTTCAATTTGATCTGGAGAATAATCCTCCCTTCCAAGCTTGCGCGCCGACAAATCGATTAACGTTTCAATTGAGCCGTAATCAGATCTAACAGCTTTGCGTAATTGAAGATTCATTGTGCTGGTGTTTGATCAAGAAATATCCGACGTCCAATTATTAACTACGACTTAAGTGCGATAGTACTGAGTTGCGATTGCTGTAATAATAAATGTTAAAAGAGTGTTAAATCAATAAATTGTGTGGAGAGTCTCAATGCCTAATAATAATCTAACAACTCGGTCCCCTACAAAATTCGCTCAATTTTTCGTTTCTTCTGCCACGGCTTTGGCACTTTTTATTGGTTTATCAGCAACTGTTAGCGCGCAAAGTGAGGATGATGAAATAAATCAGTTGGAAGAGATAATCGTAACCGGTACGCGCAAAGAAGGTCAGTTAATAACAGAGACATTGTCTCCGATTGACGTAATCAGCGGATCCGCTCTGGGCTATCAGGCGGCCGCTGATTTGACGGATACACTGACCAAATTAACTCCATCCCTTAGCACTCAACGGTTTCCGATCGCCGATGGTACTGCTTTCGTGCGTCCTGTGGTATTACGTAATCTGGCCCCTGACCAGACACTGGTATTGCTTGACGGTACCCGCAGACATCGGTCAGCCTTGGTAAATTTGCAACTTGCGCCACTGGGGACTGTTAACCAGGGCTCCCAGGCAGTTGATTTCTCCGCTTTCCCCGCAAGTGCCATCAAGCGTGTGGAAGTTCTGAGAGATGGCGCCTCTGCACAGTATGGCTCTGATGCCATCGCTGGTGTGATCAACGTAATCCTCAAGGATAATAGTGAAGGCGCCACCATTAACGGGCAATGGGGCAAATACACTGAAGGCGATGGTGACCGGCTCAATGTCAATGGCAATGCTGGCTTCGCGCTCGGCGAGGAGGGATTTCTGAGTTTGAGTTTCGAGTATTCGTCATCTGATATTACCTCCCGTGGCCAGGCGCGTCCGGACGCGGCGGAAGTTGCCAGCATCGTGGGCGCTGACCTGACGCCTTATAACGGTCTGGGACAACGCTGGGGTGACCCGGATGTCGAAGCATGGAAGTTTTTCCTTAATGCCGGATTTACTTTTGGAAACGGTATCGAACTATTTGGTAATGCAAGTTATATGGATAGTGAGACTTTAGGCGGTTTTTTCTATCGTGGACCGGTACTTGACCCCTCCTATATGATCAGTGCCCGATCTACTTTGATGCAGGACAACAACGGCGATTTTCTTCCCGACCCCGCATCTCAGTCGCTGATAGATAGCATCGTCAACGGTGGACTCAATCCTGCAGATTACGTAACGGCCGATGCCAGTAGTCCAAGCGGGTGGGTACTGCTGAACCCGATACATACCGATTTCCCAGGTGGTTACAGCCCTTTGTTTGGTGCAAAAATAAAGGATTACGCGGTTGTAGTCGGTCTGCGTGGTGACTTTAACGACAATTTTAGCTGGAATGCTCGTGTGCGAACGGCCGAGAACGAAATATCCTATGTATTGCAAGATTCTATCAACCCCAGTCTTGGACGCCTGTCACCGACCACTTTCAAACCGGGCACCCTGAAACAACAAGAGTCCGGGATTAATGTGGATTTCGTAAAGACATTTGACGGGTCACCGTTAAATCTTGCGTTTGGACTGGAGTGGCGTAATGAAACATACATCGTCGGTGCCGGTGATGAGGCGTCTACAGTGGCTGGGCCTACTTTCGCACAGTTTGGTGTACGTTCGGATGGCTTCCAGGGCTTCGGACCAGAAATGGCCGGCAAGTGGGACAAGGACAGTACTGCCGCTTATGTGGATCTGGAAACCGATCTGAATGATCGTCTGTCGGCAGCCGTTGCTGCGCGCTATGAGAATCACGATAACTTCGGCTCGACTTTTGACTGGAAACTCTCCGGGCGCTACCAGTTCACAGATTCCTTTGCTATGCGGGCAACGTACAATACCGGCTTTCGCGTCCCGACGCCAGGTCAGGTCAATACGCTTAACCTGACCACCTCCGCCGACACCGAGGGTAACCTGATACCCAGTGGTTTTTACCCGGTTGACAATCCGGTAGCACGGGCACTTGGTGCTGTTCCCCAGGAGAATGAACAATCACAGTCCTTCACTATCGGCCTGGTTTGGGAACCCGCACAAAACGTCTATATAACTCTCGATTATTATGACATCTCGATTGATGATCGTATTGGTGCACTGGATAAAACGGTTGACCAGGCTGCTGTTGACACGCTCATTGCCGAGGGTTTCCCTAATGCAGAACTCCTGCTGAATAGTTCCGCCAGTTTCTTTAGTAATGCCTTCGACTCCGAAGTCAGTGGTATCGATCTGGTTATCGACAACTATTTCAACCTCGCTGGCGGCTCCCTGAACACAAGCTTCCACTACAATTATAATGATCAGAAAGTAACCAATATCAAGCCAGGCACGATCAACGCCAGCAGAGCCTATGATCTGGAAAACCAGGTACCGAGCAACCGGGCGATCCTGAATTTTGACTATTCGAAAAACCGCTGGGGTGGTCTGCTTCGGTTCAATTATTACGGTGGCTGGAGCACGACAGGTGGTATCTTTAGTCCGGGCGATGCATCAGATGTTTCCAACTACGGCAGCGAAATTCTGATTGATCTGGAAGCACGTTTCAACATCAACGATACTTTCACGGTTGCCGTTGGCGGTGACAATATTTTCGATAACTACCCTGACAAGGAACAGGACGGCACTTTCCAATTCCTGGGCGTGGTCTACGCGGTCACATCACCCTTTGGGTTTAACGGCGCCTTCTGGTATGTGCGGGGTACTGTTACATTCTAAAACCAGTTGACTGTCCCAAAACCAGTTGACTGTCCCGAAAAAGGGCCGCACTGCGGCACTACTGTCCCACAGTTTGACAGTCATAAAGCGAACCTCATCTGAGGTTCGCTTTTTTTGTGCCTTGGCGGATCTGGTTTGAGTATATCCAGCAAGCTTCTCCGCTCGAACAAATTGAGCTGAATCACCCGTAATATTCGCTGTACCGTCCAGCCTGCCTTAGCACTGTGTCGAGCAAAAGCCACCAGTAAATAGGTGATCATGGCGATCCAAATCTGAGTCAACATGGCGTTCCTGGACAACCCCACAAAGGCTTTAATCTTTAGGTTTTGCTTGATGGCTTTGAAGAACAACTCCACCTGCCAACGGTCTTTATAAATAGCTGCAATCGTCGCAGCCGC
>CAYOGN010000043.1:0-3539 GCA_964403545.1 uncultured Gammaproteobacteria bacterium | reverse complement strand
CCGATGCCGATACCGCCTTTGCCCACTTTGGGAAATACCGCGTAGGCATAGGCTGAATCAAACCATGAGGCCAGTGAAGGATCTTTCCCTTTGGCTGAGATAATGGATTGTGCAACTGACAGTTCCATTTTGTCGCTACTGTCAGGTGTCCAGGCTTGTGCAAACGCGCTGATGAAAACCAGGCCGAGTGCAACCAATGCAACAGATAATTTTTTCATAATATTTTCCTAATAAATTGTAAGGTGAATACGCTGGTGAGCCGTCAATAATAGACGATTGAGTCAGCAGTTTCAAAGCCTATGAGTCGGTCATCATGGCTATTTGCATAATGCTCTACTGGCCTACCTTGATACACTGGGAAATTACACCCTCTCAGATATTCTTCAACCACTCGTTGAAAGTGAGCAGTTGCTGGATATGAACGAAAATACCGTCTGACTGACGCGTCACTCGACCTGTAAAGTCCGGTCGGTGTATGCTTGCTCCTGAGGATTTCATTCCATTGGGAGCATGACTATCATGAACAGCACCGAACGGGCACAAAATAGCGCAACGACTCAAGCCATTGAAATAGCCATTCGGCTGGGGCTTTTATTTATGATTTTGGCCTGGTGTATGCAAATACTTGGGCCCTTTATCTCGATAGTAGCATGGGGTGCCATTATCGCCGTCGCGATTTACCCGCTGTTTCTCAAACTTGAAAAAAAGCTGGGTGGAAGAACAAAACTGGCGGTTACGCTGATAGCGGTACTGGGTATCGCCATCATATTGATTCCAGTCGTTTCATTGTCCGTTTCCGCGGTGGAAGGTGGCACCAGGCTCGGTCATGAAATCAGCGCAGGTCAAGTGACGGTTGCGCCACCGACCGAATCAGTCAAGGAGTGGCCAATCATTGGAGAAAAAACCTACAAGATATGGTATCAGGCCTCGGACAATCTTAAGGCCACTCTTGAAAAATATCCTGATCAACTAAGCGCAGCAAGTAAAAAACTTTTGGGTATTGCGACAGGTATCGGCAAGGGGCTCTTACAATTTGTGATTTCAACATTAATCGCAGCGGTATTTTTGTTAAACGTGGAAGGTGCAACAAATGGTGTGAGAAAACTCGCCACGCGTTTAACAGCTGAACACGGCGATGATCTAGTGAACTTATCAACTGCCACCATCCGAAGTGTAGCAGTTGGCGTTATCGGTATCGCCTTTATCCAGGCCGTTCTTAGTGGTCTCGGCATGATGTTTGCGGGTGTGCCCGCAGCCGGATTATTAGCAATAGTTATTTTGGTCCTGGCCATCGCACAACTGCCACCCTTACTGATTCTCGGGCCGGTTGCTGTTTATGTATTTTCAGCCGAGAGCACCATGGTGGCCACGATCTTTCTGGTCTGGTCTCTCCTTGTCAGCTTTAGCGATGCGGTATTGAAACCGTTGCTCCTTGGACGCGGTGTTAATGTACCGATGCTGGTCATTCTTCTGGGTGCCATAGGCGGTATGATTACCTCGGGCATTGTTGGACTGTTTATTGGTGCCGTCATTTTGGGAATGGGCTACTCCTTGCTTAAAGTTTGGATTGAATGGGGTAATGAATCCGATGAGAAGCCTGAAGAGTCAGAAGAACCCGATTCTGTGAACACCTGACATTAGCAATAGTGAAGACCGAACCCTGGTAAAGATCACATATAGAATTAGAGGGAGATATTCATGTTTGTGTCGTTGATACTGGGTTCCGTGACAGTGGTCGTTTCCATGAGTATCCAGGTTATTGCCGTGGTAGTGATGCTTCGATACCTGATTAAAGCTATCGCCGACCACGATCCGCCATCAGCTGGTTTTGGTTTTGAAGCATATGCCATCAGCATGGTCCTGATGATGCTTTTTATCGGGCACCTGATACAGATTGCCATATGGGCAATTTTGTTTATGTTGCTGGGTGAATTTGACATCTTCCAAACAGCGTTTTACCACTCCACTGTGAATTTTGCTTCGCTGGGTTATGGCGACATAGTCATGAGTGAGAAATGGCGATTGCTCGGCGCGATTGAGGCCAGCAACGGTGTTCTGATGTTTGGTTTATCCGCCGGCACAATGCTTTCGGTGATGACAAATCTTTTTGCACGTCATGACCCTAAAGATACATAACAAGATGAATCAACCATCGGTCACGACCATAGTAATCCGTTAATTCGGTGACCCAAGCGGTATCTATGAGCAAACGATACAAATATCTTTTCAGTGTTCTGGTGCTGGCCAGTATTGCTGCCTGTGCCCCCGTGGGGCCGGAATTTGTCAAGCCGGAAGTTGAATTACCACCAGGCTGGTCCCAGTCAGGTAAAAGTGGCCTTGAGGCCTCGCCAATCAAGCAGCCCCAGTGGTGGCGGGTATTTGAAGACCCTGTTCTCAATGAGCTTGTAGAAAAAGCCTGGCGACAAAACAACAACCTTGAAATCGCCGGCCTGCGTGTTCTCGAGGCCCGTGCCCAGTTGGGTATTGCCACGGGCTCTCAGTATCCACAATCACAACTCGCCGCAGGTAGCGCCATCTACAATTCACCCGCAAACAATTTCGGGGGTGGATCAAATTTTTGGCAATATGGCATCGGCGCCAGTGCATCATGGGAAATTGATTTCTGGGGCCGTTTCAGACGCGGAATTGAATCCGCTGATGCCGCCTATATGGCATCCGTTGCCGCCAGGGATCAGGCCCTGATTTTGCTAACCGCCCAGGTTGTAAATACCTACACGATTGTCCGTATCAATCAAGAGCAACTTCGTATTGCACATGACAACGTTGATATTCAACAACGCAGTTACGATATCGCCAGCGTTTTATATCGAAACGGATCAGATTCCGAATTGGATATGCAACAGGCACTCACCTTATTGTTGAGTACCCAAGCTACTATTCCCGGTTTCGAAACGGCATTAAAACAAGCTCTGAATGCACTCAATACACTGTTGGGTAAACCCCCTGGCACCATCGACGAGCAACTGGGCGATCAACAGGGCATCCCGAAATTACCGGATGTTATCGAGGTTGGTATTCCAGCAGATTTACTGCGACGCCGCCCGGATGTGCGTCAGGCTGAATTGAACGCACTGGCTCAAAACGCACTTGTCGGCATGGCAGAGGCAGATCTATATCCAAGTTTCAGCCTGACCGGCAGTCTCGGCCTCGTTTCAGGTGGTTCGGGAGGCAGTGATTTCGGTGATCTGTTCAGCAGTGATGCTTTAACATTTTCCGTAGGCCCATCGTTCGTCTGGCCATTTTTAAATTACGGCAGGATCCGAAATAATATCCGGGTCCAGGATGCACGCTTGCAACAGGCACTGGTCAATTATCGTGAAGTGGTTATTCAATCGGCCAGGGAAGCTGAAGACGCAATGGTTTCTTTAAACGGCTCAGAGGATCAAACTGAAATCCTGATCCAGACGGTGGATTCTGCCAAGCGCTCCAATGAATTGTCGGTTTTGCGTTACCGGGAGGGTTTTTCGGATTATCAGCGTGTACTGGATTCACAGAAATCCCTGTTTTCCCAGCAACAG
>CAYOGN010000042.1:0-3447 GCA_964403545.1 uncultured Gammaproteobacteria bacterium | reverse complement strand
GCTTCGATAGTGCTGGCTGAAACCTGTATGGAGGCGATGCATGCGTGAGTTTGTAAAACATATACATTTCGTCGGTATTGGCGGCATTGGTATGAGTGGAATAGCTGAAGTCCTGCTGGACCTTGATTTCACAGTTTCCGGGTCGGATATTAATGAATCGCCGAGGCTTAAGAGATTGCGAAATGCCGGTGCGATTGTTTATGTTGGCCATGACGCTTCAAATATAGAAAACGCCGATGCTGTTGTCTATTCCAGTGCGGTGGATGAAACCAACCCTGAAGTTAATGCGGCTTTGCAGGGAAAAATTCCGCTGGTGCCGAGGGCGGAAATGCTTGGTGAGCTTATGCGTTTCCGCAAGGGTATTGCTGTTGCCGGAACCCACGGAAAAACGACTACTACGAGTCTGGTGGCTGCGGTCTTGGGGAGTGCCGGAGTCGATCCAACATTCATTGTGGGTGGCGTGGTCAACAGCGTTGATTCTAACGCCCGACTTGGCAAGGGAGAGTTTCTGGTGGCAGAAGCAGACGAAAGTGATGCGTCATTTTTGCATTTGCAACCACAGATGGCGGTGGTGACCAACATCGATCAGGATCATATGGAAACATACGATGGTGACTTTGGACGTCTGAAACAGACGTACCTTGATTTTCTTCATAACCTGCCTTTCTACGGATTGGCTATATTATGTTTTGATGATCCGGATGTGCGGGAAATTGCCGGAAATTTAAGAAAACCGTTTATTACATACGGATTATCCGGAGATTCGGAATATCAGGCAGTCAATGTAGGCCAGGAAGGAAAAGAAAGTTTCTTTGAAGTGATTCGTTTTGGCGAATCCATCGGCCAGTTTCGACTGGCCATGCCGGGTAAGCACAATGTATTGAATGCGTTGGCCGCAATCGCAATTGGCTACAAACTTGAATTGCCCGCTCAGGCTATTCGGGAAGCATTAGCGGGTTTTGAAGGGATTGGAAGACGATTCGAGTCTTTGGGAAAAATTTGCTTTGATGACAATGTAATCGAACTGGTGGATGATTATGCCCACCACCCCACTGAGTTGGCAGCAACATTGCAGGCCAGCCGGGAATGCTGGAAGGAACGCAGGATTGTAGTTGTGTTTCAGCCCCACCGCTATTCCCGAACCCGGGATCTATTTGACGATTTTGCCCAGCTTTTGTCCGGGGTTGATAATTTAATTGTGACCGAGGTATATCCTGCCGGGGAAACGCCGATTTCCGGCAGCGACGGAAGATCACTGTGTCGAGCCATACGCAAGCGTGGCAAAGATCCGGTATTTGTGGAAAATCTCGAGGACCTTCGGGAACTGTTGCCCAATTTTACCCGCAATGATGATGTTTTATTGACGTTGGGGGCAGGCGATATTGGACGATTTGCCCATGCCCTGGTTGATGAATTCAGCATGCCGGACGGAGGGGTGGAAAAGTGATGACCGAATATCAGTCGCCTATACCGTATTTTATGGATGGCCTTAGAGGGAAATTGCTTATTAACGAGCCGATGTCCCGATACACCAGTTGGCGAACCGGAGGGGTTGCCGATTATTTATATACCCCGGCGGACAAGCACGATCTGATCAAACTGCTTAAGCAGATTCCCGCTGATATCGAACTGCATTGGGTTGGCCTTGGTAGCAATTTGCTTGTCAGGGACGGTGGCGTCAGGGGCATGGTGCTAAAAACCACTAAGGGTTTGAATGACATCCAGATTCATGATGGTCGAATGCTATACGCCGAATCCGGTGTGTCCAGTGCCAGAGTAGCAAGGATTTCAAGTAGAAACGGGCTGTCTGGTGTTGAGTTTCTGGCGGGTGTGCCGGGATCGTTCGGCGGGGCGCTAGCGATGAATGCCGGTGCTTTTGGCGGTGAGATCTGGGATTGGGTTGAGTCCATTGAGTGTGTTGGTCGAAGTGGTGAGATCTGTCGATTGTCTGCTGATGAAGTCGATTACGGGTACCGCTCGGTAACGTTGATTGAAAATCACTGGATACTGTCCGGCGAGTTACGTCTGGAGGTTTCAAATTCTGATCAGGAAGGTAGAGAAAAAATTCGCAGTCTGCTGGATAAACGAAGCCGATCTCAGCCCGTGCAAAGCGCCAATGCCGGTTCTGTTTTCAGAAACCCGCAGGGTGATTTTGCCGCCAGGCTCATTGAGCAGGCAGGAATGAAAGGTATGGTTCGAGGTGATGCTATGGTTTCTGACGTACATGCCAATTTCATTATAAATCGGGGGAAGGCCACCTCCGCGGATATTGAAGGATTAATAGAAGACGTTAAAGAAAAAGTTTTCGGAACCAGTGGAATTGCCCTCAAGCCGGAAGTGAGAATTCTGGGGGAGCGCAAGTGACTGCACTAACTGCGGAAGAAATGGTGTCCATGCAACAGGGTGAGAACAACCAGAATGCCACTGATGACGGGGCCAGTGTTATTTCTCGGTGGATAAAAACCGGCATCATATTAGTTTTGACTGTCCTTGCCGGTATATTTATTGCCGACCAAATGTTTAGTCCTGCGAAATTTCAGATCACAGACATTGAGGTTCATGGCCAGTTTCATAATGTCGATGGTGAGCAGGTCAAAAGAGTGGTGGAATCTGGAATGACCGGTAATTATTTTTCCATCAGTCTCAAGAAACTGGAAAATCAGATTAAAAATCTTCCATGGGCATACTCAGCTTCTCTTCGCAGGCGCTGGCCATCTACATTGGTAGTGGATGTAGTCGAGGTTCAGCCGGTCGCGGTCTGGGGAGAATCGCGGTGGCTGAATTTTACCGGAGATCTGGTGGCTCAGCAGCAGCCTGGAAAAGTTAAGCAGTATACGCAGTTGCCAAAACTTAAAGGCCCTGATAACGATGTTTCTCTGGTCTGGCAGTCGTTTCGTAGATGGTCCGGTAAATTTGCTTCAACAGGATTGTCACTGGATGGGCTGACTCTGGATTCAAGCGGCCTCTGGTATCTTGAATTGTCTTTAGGTGCTTTGGCAATGAACCGTTCAGCGGACACTACCGTTGATTCGACATCAGCTGAGCAGGGTTTGGCTTCCGATCAAGTGGAATCTGATCCAGCGAATTCTGAATCAAACCAGACCGGTTACGTATCCATGATTGTCGACGACAACCTCGCAGACGAGCGCATTAACCGATTTATAAAAACCCTTAATCAGCATCTAATCGTGCAGTTTCCCTATATGACATCCATCGATCTTCGTTATCCAAACGGATTTGCAATCCGCTGGCAGGATGATATTCCACCTGAAAGCAGGGTCGACTCCGACAGTGCGTTTATTTCCGGGGAAAGCAACTAGTTATGGCAAAGAAATCAAATAACAATCTTGTGGTGGGGCTCGACATAGGGACCTCCAAGGTGCTTGTGATCGTGGTTGAAGTCAGCGAGGAAGGCGAGATGGAAGTCATAGGTGTCGGTCATCATCC
>CAYOGN010000041.1:0-5753 GCA_964403545.1 uncultured Gammaproteobacteria bacterium | reverse complement strand
AATCTTAACATTTAGTCCGTCAACCTGCTGTTCCTCGATTCCTTCCGTCAGAGCTGCCCCGGAAAATCTGTGTACGCTAAGGGGCGGATAATCGAGGCGCGGAGATTCAGCTCCTTTGGGCAGAGCAATGGATATGTGGTGAGGAATTTGGGTAGTGATTTCATGAAAAGCAAGGGCTGATACCAGGCAAATGACCGCGTGAGGGATTCTGCTCGCTACAATAACAAGGTCAGGGGCGGATACTGCTTCCTGCTCAGTTAGTCGATAGACACCTCGGGAAAGCATATCCAGGTCGCCACTATCTCTGAGCTGGTACAGGACCCGGGGATGAATTCCAGCCCGAATAGCTTCGGCAGTCCGGATTGTGCCACCCATTTCGCGAATGGTGATCAAGGCTTTATAGCTTGCGCTGTTAGTTGAAGATGTGCGGTGCATGGATAGAAATACCAAACAATATTTACAAGTATAGGTAATATTATCCAGATCGCGCAACTAAAACAAGATCCTTTAGTTCAGCAGAAAAAACATTCTGCCAGTCAAATAGCAAAACGGACTGCTAAACACCTTATATGGTTAGAGACGGGTCCGCGACTGAACGAAAATTCTTCGTCTGGAGGCCAAAAGGGCCTAGTCTTTTTAGCAAACACAAGGAAATACAATAAAATCAAAGGTATGGGAAGGTGTTTCTGTCGGTAGGGAAGAGAACCGAAAATTATGAGTCCACTGCTCTAACCAACTGAGCTACAGGCCCAATGCGTTGATATTATTATGTTTTAAGTAAAACAAAACAACGATTGAAAGGGTTTGATCTCTGAATTTTCCTGGGCATTCAGGCTTTCAGCGATCAGGGGGAGGATTCTACCGATTTCCTTATGTCATTAACACTCAATTTTTGCTATCTTTCTTATGCCACTGAGGCCTCGCCTGACTCTCTGGTTTGGATCAGGGGAAGGTTTTCAGTCTGTTCACCGAGGCCATCGGCGATTACCTGAGACGGAAGCGTATTCGGCATGTAGTACCGGATCATCTGGCTAACTCGATGCGGGAATAATCACCACTGAATCCCGACCAGGGGCGGGAGTCAGCAGCATTTTCTATCAGGTAGTATCCAGGAAGCTACGCAAGTGATCGGAACGGCTCGGGTGACGCAGTTTTCTTAGTGCTTTGGCTTCTATTTGCCGAATGCGCTCTCTGGTCACGTCGAACTGTTTTCCCACTTCTTCCAGCGTATGATCGGTGTTCATACCGATTCCAAATCGCATTTGCAGCACCTTGGCTTCACGTTCAGTCAATGATTCCAGAATTTCTGTGGTGGCACCTTTAAGGCCCGACACAGTGGCGATATCCAGCGGAGCTTTGATGTTCTTATCTTCGATAAAATCACCAAGATGAGAATCTTCATCGTCACCAATAGGCATCTCCATGGAAATCGGTTCCTTGGCGATTTTGAGCACTTTACGAATCTTGTCTTCGGACAATTCCATCTTTTCCGCCAACTCTTCGGGCAATGCTTCACGGCCTTTTTCCTGTAGCACCTGGCGAGAAACACGATTTAATTTGTTGATGGTTTCGATCATGTGCACCGGAATTCGAATGGTCCGAGCCTGGTCTGCGATCGAGCGGGTAATCGCCTGACGAATCCACCAGGTTGCATAGGTCGAAAATTTGTATCCACGGCGATACTCAAATTTATCCACCGCTTTCATCAAGCCAATATTGCCTTCCTGAATAAGGTCAAGAAATTGAAGGCCGCGATTGGTGTATTTCTTGGCGATAGAAATTACCAGCCTGAGATTTGCCTCAACCATTTCCTTTTTGGCTCGCCTTGCCTGGGCTTCACCAATTGACAATCTGCGGCTCAGCTCTTTCAGCTCACCAAGCTCGAGATCGGAACACTGCTGGCACTTGGCCAGTTGCTGCTGAAATTCGCCAACATTCTCAGCGAACTGACGCAGTCTTACCGCTTCATTGGGGCTGGCATCTATAAGCTGATCAAACCAGGTATCAGAAGTTTCATTGTTTCTGAAATACTTGAGAAATCGTTTACGCGGCACCCTGGCGTAGGTCACACAATATTTGGCAATTGCACGCTCACACAAGCGTACTTGATTCATACTATTACGCAAAGTGGCGATAATTATTTCAAATCTGGCTGGAACAAATTTGATCTGCAACAACTCGTCGCCAAGCGCTTTTCTGTGTTTTAACGCCAGTTTGCTGTCGATACCATTCTTGGCCCACGCATTTTCAAGCAATTTCCAGATTTTGCGCATGCGTTTGAATCGTTCCAGCGCTTCTTCATAGTCAGGGCCATTGGGACCTTCCTCTACTTCAGCAGCATTCTGTCCAGGCTCGCCCGGGATAGCTACGGTTTCATCATCCAGTGCATCAAGTTCCATAAAGTCCACTACAACTTCCGTCAACTTCATCTCCCCGGCTTCGATTTTATCGGTAAAGGAAATCAGGAGGCGTAGCGCACGCGGGGACAGCGCGACTGCCTGGGCGACTTGCCGGTTGCCATTTTCGATACGCTTGGCGAGGGCAATTTCATCTTCCCTCGTTAACAATTCCACAGTGCCCATTTCACGCATGTACATGCGCACCGGATCCGTGGTACGACCAAATTCACTTTCAACCGCCGTTTTCAGAACTGCACCAACCTCTTCCGCGACTTCCTCGTCTTCCGGGTTGTCGCGCTTGAGTTCAATATTGTCTGTATCAGGAGCCTTGTCTACGACCTCGATTCCCATGTCGTTGATCATGTTCACGACCACTTCAATCTGGTCAGCGTCGTGCATGTTCTCCGGCAGGTGATCGTTGATCTCGGCGTAGGTCAGGAAACCCTGGGATTTACCCTTGAGAACCAGCTTCTTCAGGTCAGACTGCGGCTTGACAACTTTTGCCAGCGCCTCTTCTTTTACCAAAGCCTCATCGGCACTTTCCACCGAAAGCGAATCGCTATCAGTCACGCCGATCTCAACTACGTTACTATCGATTCCCTCATCGACCACATCAAAATCTGAATTCTGCGCTATTTGATCGTCATCTGTGTCTGCTTTACTGGGAGTATTTGCCATGAATTAAAGTATCTGAATTGGTAAAAACGCGATTGCACCTGAAAATATTTTCCTGTTTCTGGAATACTTTTTTAACCCCTCACCGGGTCAAAATGTCAGCGCTAACCGGGCCAAATTAGGCGACCGCGGATTATATCCTGAAAATCGCCCTGATTCATCCGCAAAATCAGTGAATTTTAAATATTTCGCTTAAAAATCAGCAGTTTTCGGCCGAAATAGACAACCAGCAACACATTCTAATGTTTCATCTGTTGTTTGCGTTCACTTAGAAGCATCAATAATTCCTGCTTTTCCGCGACCTCAAGACCCTGAATCCGGGATTTATCCAGCAAACTCAAGCGCCGCCGATCGTCTTGTTCCGCCAGCAATTTTGTCAGCGTATCATTGAAATGCTGCTGCAGTGCTTCACTGTGTATGGAAGTGGGGTATGCAGCCAGTTTTTCAAGGTATTCATGGATCCCTGAGTCGCGAAATTGCTCGAGCAATCTTGCCGTATTTAGCTCCGGATTGGATTGGATCAGGGACAAAATCTGACGCAGATGATCCGACCCCTGAACGCTTAATTTAGCCACGACCTCCGGATCCTTAATAGCCTTGGCCAATTCCGGATTCTGCATCAACATACTGATCGCGCTCGCTATGGTTGAAAATTGTCCGGCCTCAAGGGGCTGGCTGCGTGCACGCCGTCGTGGTTGCTCACTACGCGCAGCCCCGGGCCCGATCCGTTCACTCGATAATCCGCTCAGGGATGACAACCGATCCATCATCAGCTGCCGCAATGCGCCATCGGGCAACTGATGAATCAGTGGCTGGGCAAGGCTTACCAGCCGCGCCTTACCATCCATCCGGCTCATGTCCACCCGGGCAACGAGCGAATCGAACAGAAACCGGTCAAGGGGAACAGCGTCAACAACCCGCTGCTGAAACGCTTCGCTGCCCTCTGACCGTATCACGGTGTCGGGGTCTTCTCCGTCGGGCAAAAACAAAAAACCAAGCTGGCGACCATCCTGCAATTCTGGCAATGCCACCTGCATCGCTTTCCAGCCAGCGTCTCTTCCCGCGCGGTCACCATCAAAACAAAAAACCACTTCGGGGGCCAATCGGAACAGGCGTTGCAAGTGGGTTCGTGTGGTTGCGGTGCCCAGGGTGGCGACGGAATTTTCCACGCCGAACTGGGCCAGGCTCACTACATCCATATAACCTTCCACCACGATGCTTCGATTCTCCTGCCCGATAGACCGGCGCGCCCGGTGTAAACCATAGAGCTCCGCGCCCTTGTGAAACAGTGGCGTTTCAGGTGAATTCAGATACTTGGGCTCCCCCGCGCCGAGGATACGGCCGCCAAATGCCACTACACGCCCACGATGATCTTCAATGGGAAATATCACCCGACCACGGAATCGATCATAGAGTTCATGCCCTCCCGTACGGGGCTCGTCCCCTTCACGCCGGGATACCAGCCCTGCCTTCACCAATTGTTGTTTACGGGCATCACTGGACCCTAGCGCTATTGCCAACCCATCCCAACCATCTGGCGCAAACCCGATACCGAAACTGGCGCAGATCCTGCCATCCAGCCCCCGGGCCTTTAGATAACTGATCGCCAGCTTGCAATCTTTGTGACTACGTAACTGTTGCTGAAACCAGTTGCTGGCGTCTTCTACAATACTGAGTAACTGCCCCGGTGATTCCCCCGGTTTACCAGTAGGCATAGCAGCATTTTCCTTTGGCACCTCCAGTGCTACGCCTTCTGCCAATTCCTCAATGGCTTCAACAAAGCCAAGATTTGCATAGTCCATCAAAAATCCGATTGCGGTACCGTGAACCCCACAACCAAAGCAATGGTAAAACTGTTTGCTGGGGCTGACGGTAAATGACGGTGTTTTTTCTTCGTGGAACGGGCAACAGGCCTGAAACTCTTTACCCTTGCGCGTCAGGGGAACGCGGCGATCAATAACATCGACGATATCCACCCTCGCCATCAGGGTATCGATAAATGAACTCGGAATCTTGCCAACCATAGCGGCATTTTACTCGAAGGTCTGGACAGGCCGAAAAGTAATTTCCTCGCCTGTCCCTCGCTAATTACATACAAAACACTTCATTCCTTTCTGCCCTGGTTGGTTTCTGTGCAGCGAGCTTCTTCGGTGGTCGGCTCGTACTGGGTCAAGTGATCCCCCTTCGTTCCAGCAAAACCGGCCGCTCTGGCTAAATCCGGGGACATCGTTTCGAACCGGCTCCAGGCGGGCGATGGGCCGATTTTGGTCGGTGATCAATACGGATTCTTCTTCCTGTACGATATCGATCAATGCACCTGGCTGGTTTTTCGTGTGACGAATTGAGGCTCTTTTCATTACGCCATTTCAGCTCTTTTGTAATAGCAGATAAAACGAATAAAATGCTAATGGATATAACAGATTGTTGATCCTGACAAAACCATCGAACGAAGTTGCGCTTGTCAACACTACTCACTAAAATCCAGCGCTCGATAAACTTCCCAGCATTTCTTACCGCGCGAATGACCGAAGACTACCGCCCTGCTGAACTCGAAGCCGCTATCCAGCATCACTGGGATTCGAACCAGAGTTTTGCGGTAACCGAAGATCCCGACAAGGAAAAGTATTATTGCCTGTCCATGCTGCCCTATCCATCCGGCCAGCTGCATATGGGGCATGT
>CAYOGN010000040.1:0-4695 GCA_964403545.1 uncultured Gammaproteobacteria bacterium | reverse complement strand
CCCTTATAACCATCCACCATGATCGCACCCTGGTAATCGGCCAGTAACCGTTTCGGTACCTGACCACTGCGGCCCGGATCATAGTCAAACAGAATCACCGGCCGGTCTGCTGGTTTGTTGGCATGGACACCGCTCGCCTGTACCCACATATAGGACTTCGATTCTGCGGTCTTGCCGGGTTCTTTCAAGACCTGTACCCCGGTTTCATCCAGGTGGAGCAAGGAGGCCGTTAATAAGTGATCCCGCAGCAGGTTGATCAAGGGCTGGAGCAACACCCCGCCCTTGATCATCCACTGCGCCATGGTTCCCCGATCCAGATCGATCCCGGACCGGACCAGCATCGCTACCTGTCGGTAGAGAGGTAGTCCATCGGCATATTTGTAGACCCCGATGGCGGCCAGGGTCCCGGGGCTGGCCTGGGACTTCGGAATCGGGTCTTTTGGCTTCGCTGCCGTCACCATCCCGTTGTCACAACACGGGCAGGTATATTGTTTCCGGAGATGGCGTAATACCTGTACCGTAGCCGGGATGATATCCAGTTGTTCGTTGATCTTTTCCCCCGCGGCGACCAGCGCAATCCCATGCACTGCACAGACTTTTTCTGCATCCGGCAGATCGTGGATCACGTCTACCCGCGGCAGGGTGGCCGGTAAGGGCTTTCTGCCTTTCTTTTGCCGCGTATGGGCAGCGATGGTGAGGACGGCAGAATCCGCTTCGGTAGCCTCATCAGTATCCACTGATTCTGAACCCGCAGACAACTCCTCGGCCTCATTGAAGATCAACTGCTGACCAACGTGTTTCTCACTCGACGAGCCGAATCGCTGCTGACGGGAGAGGATCAGTGCTTGTTCCAGCTGTTCGATATACGATTGAAGGTGCGTGAGCTGGCCTTTTAACTGGGTATTTTCCTGATGTAATTCGGCCACGTTTTGCATGGGTGAATTGTAATTAATTCAATCAGTTACAACTGATTATAGGCGACTATTTCTAGCGCAAATTCGTAACGATTCAGGTGCCGTAACGTAATACCCGATGTCCCTGCATCGACAGGATGTCATAGCCCGACAATAACCACTGTAACTGTTCATTGGTCAGTTCCATGACCGGCTGAGAATGACCCCTTGGCCATTTGAACTTTGATTCCTCTAACCGCTTATACCAGAGTACATACCCGGATTGATCCCAGTGGATGACTTTCAGTTTATCCCTGGATCGATTACAAAAGACAAATATTGCATCCTGGTATGGAGACATATCCATCTCTGATTCGATAATAGGCACCAGACCATTAATTGACTTTCTGAAATCCACATGATCGCGATGCAGGTACACAGCCGGGGCATCGGTAAACCATTTCATGTGGCCAGGGATTTCAGCAAATCCGCCACCCAGACGGGAGAGACTCCGGCATCCATTCGTAACCGGGCATGGGGAAGGATCACTTCGATACCGAGGGACGCAGATGAACCCGGCGACGGTGAATCATCAGCACGAGTAACTTTAACGAAATCTGACCGCGGTCTTTTCGCCGCAGATCCTGTCTTCGATCCGATCTTAATCCGAGCCCGGTAAAATGACTTGATGCCAATCTGATTGGCCTCGCAAAATGCCACCGGTTCTAAATCACTGGACCTAAACGCTGCTAATACCTTTTGCCAGTCCGCTGTTGATCTGCGCTTGCCTTGCATTCTAATTCTCTTCGATTAAATGGGTGAAGAAAATTATCAGAATAGCTGTTCCTTTTGTAGAACGTCGATCACACCGCGCTTACGAAGCAGATTCAATAGGCCATGAAATACATCATTTTATTTTTTATGGGATCTTTCTTCCTTTGCCCTACCCGTCAGGCTTGATCAGGGCTGCCAGCGTCGATATAAAACCCGGTGACTCAAAGATAATGTTTGTTGTGCCATCACGATAGGGGGTTGTTGAATGCTATCGCACCACATCATTGCAAGTGACAGACAGGCGTTGTTCAGATACTGACGGTCGGGCTGTTCCTCAGACTTTGATCACGCTCGACAACACGACCAGTCTTCAAATGATCTTCGGAGGATCGAATGCGGTCAACGGTGGCAACGCGCTGTTAAACTTCTCAACTTCTACCATGCAGGTATGCGCAACGGGTCCCTGGCCCAAAGAGGATGAGCCCTTGTCCAGGGTCAGCATGTTGGCATTGCCGTGTTTGCATAAACTACCCGGGGTCCCCGGCTCCAGTGGATCGAACCAGGCCCCCGTACTCATCTGCACCACTCCCTGAAGTATCCTGTCATCGATTACCAATCCCGCCAGACAGGCACCCCGGTCGTTAAAAATCCTTACCACTTCACCGGCATCCAGGTTTCTTTGCCTTGCATCTTCGGGATGCAGCAGTATGGGTTCACGCTGATTAATTTTTGCCGCACGGCTGTGACTGCCATGGTCAAGTTGTGAATGTAGTTTGGTGGACGGCTGATTGGAAATCAAATGTAGTGGAAACTGTTTGTTATTTTGCCCGAGCCATTCAGCCGGTTCGATCCAGGTCGCGTGTCCGGGGCAATCCTGATATCCAAAACCGGCGATGGTCGGTGAAAATATCTCGATTTTTCCGGTTGCAGTAGACAGAGGATTGGCAATGGGGTCCTGCCGAAAAGCACCCAGCATAATGGTAGGGTCTTTTGGGGGATCAGGCCTGAACCATCCATCTTTTTTCAGATTCCTGTAAGAAGGCAGTTGAAGCCCTTTTTCTGCTGCCTGTTGCCGGGTAGTTTGATAAATCCAGTCCAGCCACGCGGACTCATCACGGCCTTCGGTAAATGCCTGTTCGACTCCCATTTCGCGGGCGATCCCGGACAGGATATCGAAATCATTTCGGCTTGATCCAGCTGGTTCGACAGCCTTTTGCATCACTACTACATAGGGATCACGCGGCGAGAATGCGATATCATTTCTCTCCAGAGGCACAGTGCAGGGCAAAACAATATCAGCGTGTTTCGCGAGGCTGTTCCAGCACCACTCATGAACAATCACGGTGTCGGGTTTTTGCCAACCTTGCAGCAGGCGATTGAGGTCCTGATGATGGTGGAAAGGATTACCGCCAGCCCAGTATACGAGATGGGTATCAGGATAACGATATTGGCTGCCGTTATAGTCGAATATCTGTCCCGGATTTAACAACAAATCGCTGATGCGCGCCACCGGAATGAAATCAGTCACCGGATTTTGTCCCTGGGGTAAGGATGCGCCGGGTATTCTCGCACTATGATCGCCAACGCTGTTGGTGGCGCTGTAGCCAAAACCAATACCACCACCGGGCAGGCCGATTTGCCCCAGCATGGCGGCGACGGTGATCGCTGCCCAGTAGGTTTGTTCTCCATGATCCTGTCGGGCCAGCGACCAGCTAATGGAGATCATGGTGCGGGTGTTGGCCATCCGACGGGCCAGTTTACGGATTTGTTCTGCAGCTAGTCCACTGATGCCTGCAGCCCAGGCAGCATTCTTTGCCACCCCATCGTCGGTTCCAAGGAGATAGGGGGTAAAATGATCGAAGCCATGGGTATAGCGTTCAATAAACTCGATATCATACAGATTCTCAGTGTACAGAGTGTGGGCGATGGCAAGCAGAATAGCGGTATCGGTTCCCGGCCGCGGAGCCAGCCACTCGGATTCCGCGAATGCCTCAATATCGGAACGCAGCGGCCCAATGTTGACGAATTCGACTCCGGCGGCATGTGCTGCAGTCATATTTTCCCGCTGGGTATGACGACCGATACCACCGGCATTTATTTGGCCATTTTTCAGTGGCAAACCGCCAAAGGCAACCACCAACCCGGAGTTTTGAATGATGGAAGGCCAGCTGGTTGCGTAAGCAAGAAAACCGTAAAAATTGCCGAGAACGTGTGGAACGATCACCTCTGCAGCGGCAAAACTATAGGTATCCACCGAATGGGTAGAACCACCGATGCAATTTAAAAACCGATGGATCTGACTCTTGGCGTGATGGAATCGTCCAGCACTGGCCCAGCCGTAGGATCCGGCATAAATTGCGTTATTGCTGTATTTTTCTTTGACCCGGGTCAGTTCCGCAGCAACCAGTTTCTCCGCGGTTTCCCACGACACGGCAACAAATGGTTCGGCACCACGCTTCCGGTTATTTGACCCGGGGCCAGACTCGAGCCAGCTCTGGCGTATCGCCGGGGTCTTGATGCGCGAGGGTGCATCCAGCAAATCGACGATGGCAGGGCCGATGGGAGATACATCATCATCCAGTTCGAAGCCGTGGAGTGCTTTAACCTTGCCATTTTCAGTTTCTACGCGATAAGTTCCCCAATGATTACTGGTTAAGGGCAGACCCATTTTATAACCGTCAGATAACACACGCTTTTTCATCTCAAACCCTCTAATACCGTTGCTATCAGTTATCCTCCCGACTATAATGGAGGGCAACAGAGATACACTGAAATCAACCCTTGACTGTGCACCGGATGTGCACCGTTTACTTACCGAGAGAAACCGACATGCCCAAAAGCACAATACATTTCACGAAATCAGCCCTTGCCGAGTTACCAGTTACGCCTGGCCGCGGCTACTACTATGATGACCAGCAACCGGAATTAGGAGTCACCATTTATCCATCAGGAACCCGGGCATTTTTCGTCCGGGCAACAGTTTCAGGGAAGACCCGGAAGATTGCAATCCCTCGAGGCCGATTTCCCG
>CAYOGN010000039.1:0-7259 GCA_964403545.1 uncultured Gammaproteobacteria bacterium | reverse complement strand
CTTTTCGGTTCAGACAAAAAACAGATTGCTGTATAATCTGTCGATGGAACATATAGAAACTGCGCTTACCTTTGACGACATTCTGCTCGTCCCCGCCAAATCCGATGTTTTGCCACGAGAAGTGGACTTGACAACCCGGTTCACCCGCAACCTGAACATCAACATACCGCTACTTTCGGCCGCTATGGATACCGTCACCGGTGCCAGTGCTGCGATTTGTCTCGCCCAGGAAGGTGGGGTGGGGGTGATTCATCGAAATTTTACCCCGGCATTACAGGCGAAAGAAGTTACCCGGGTCAAGAAGTTTGAAAGTGGGGTGATCATCGACCCGGTCACGGTGAGCAAATCGGCCCGGGTCAGCGATGTCCTTGCGCTAATGCGCCAATACAATATTTCGGGTGTGCCGGTGATGGACGGTCCTCGTGCGATAGGCATAGTGACTAACCGCGATCTCCGGTTCGAGCGCAATATAACCACGCCGGTGACCGAGGTCATGACCGGCGGAGATCGCATTGTCACGGTAGGGGAAGGTGCCAAAGCTGAAGAAATCGAGGCTTTGTTGCACAAACATCGGATTGAAAAATTACTGGTGGTGGATAAATCGGGCAATCTGAAGGGGCTGGTAACGGTAAAGGATATCCAGAAATCGAGCGACTTTCCCAATGCCTGTAAAGATGCTCATGGGCGATTGATGGTTGCGGCGGCGGTGGGCGTGAGCGAAGGAACCGACGAGCGCGTTGAGTTACTGGTAAATGCCGGTGTTGATGCCATCGTAGTAGACACTGCCCATGGACATTCCAAAGGCGTGCTGGAACGCGTTGCCATGATCAAGAAAGAATATGATGTGGAGGTCATCGGGGGCAACATCGCTACCGCCGAAGCGGCTAGAGATCTGGTGGATGCGGGAGCAGATGCGGTCAAGGTCGGCATCGGCCCCGGATCAATTTGTACCACCCGTATGGTTGCCGGTGTGGGTGTTCCACAGATTCATGCAATTATGCAGGTCGCCAAAGGACTGGCCGGCACCGATGTTCCATTTATTGCCGATGGCGGCATCCGTTACTCCGGGGATATCGCCAAATGTATTGCAGCCGGGGCGTATTCGGTGATGCTGGGCGGAATGCTTGCCGGTACGGATGAAGCCCCTGGAGAGATAGAAATGTATCAGGGGTTGTCTTATAAATCTTATCGCGGCATGGGCTCGGTTGGTGCCATGCAGAAGGGTTCCAAAGACCGCTATTTTCAGGATAATGTGGATAGTGCGGACAAGTTGGTACCTGAAGGGATAGAGGGCAGGGTACCTTATAAAGGACCGATGATTAACATTTTGCATCAATTGTCCGGCGGGCTTCGCGCAAGTATGGGCTATACCGGAAATGCCAGCGTGGCGTTAATGCGGGGTAAAACCAAATTTGTTCGAATTACCAACGCCGGAATCAATGAAAGCCATGTCCATGATGTTTCTATCGTTAAGGAAGCACCAAATTATCATCGGTGATGGTTCGGTCTCTAACTAAAGAAGAAAGCGTCTGTGTCGATCCGCACCAGGAAAAAATCCTTATTCTCGATTTTGGTGCGCAGTATACCCAGCTAATTGGTCGAACCGTCAGGGAACTTGGCGTTTATTGCGAAATATTTCCCTGGGACGTAGACAACGAGGCTATTGCGGAATTTAATCCAGCAGGGATTATTCTTTCAGGTGGTCCTGCCTCAACTTATCAATCGGATACACCAAAGGCACCTGATAAAATTTTTACCCTTGGCCTGCCTGTTTTCGGGATTTGTTATGGCATGCAAACCATGGTGGATCAGCTGGGTGGAGCGGTTGAGAACGCTGATCATCGGGAGTATGGCCATGCGTCAATTCGAAATGTAAGGGATAGCGGGATACTTGGACAAACCGGCAGGGAGATGGATGTGTGGATGAGTCATGGTGACCGGGTAACGGCATTGCCGCCGGGCTTTGATGTCGTGTCTTCTAGCGATAATTCTCCCTATGCCGCTATTGCAGATGAGTCCAGAGGGTACTACGGGGTTCAGTTTCATCCCGAAGTTACCCATACTGTCGAAGGCAGAAAGATCCTTTCACATTTCATTCACGATGTTTGTGGCTGTGGATCTGACTGGGTGTCGGCGAATATTATTGCGTCACAGATCTCGGATATCAAAAACAAGGTGGGGTCTGATGAAGTTGTTCTTGGTCTCTCCGGGGGCGTGGATTCATCGGTGGTGGCTGCACTATTACATCGAGCCATAGGCAGCCAGTTAACCTGTATCTTTGTCGATACCGGTTTGCTGCGTCTGGATGAAGGTGATCAGGTGATGCAGACCTTTGCAGAACATCTCGGAGTCCATGTGATCAGGGTAGATGCTGAATCCGAGTTTCTTGGACGCCTTGAAGGAGAAACTGATCCGGAATTGAAGCGCAAGGTCATCGGGAATCTGTTTATCGAAATATTTGAGCGCGAGTCAGGAAAGATAGAGAACGTCAGGTGGCTGGCCCAGGGCACAATTTACCCGGATGTCATTGAATCTGCTGGTAGCAAACACGGCAAGGCCAAGGTGATCAAGTCTCATCACAATGTTGGTGGCCTTCCCGAGAATATGAAGCTCAGATTATTGGAGCCGTTACGCGAGTTATTCAAGGATGAAGTGCGGCGAATCGGGGTTGATCTTGGGCTGCCGCCACGAATGATTAACAGGCACCCTTTTCCGGGGCCTGGACTGGCGGTACGAATACTGGGCGAAGTCAAAAAAACTTTTGCAGATATTCTGCGGCAGGCGGACGCCATTTACCTGGATGAATTGTATAAAAATGATCTGTACGATCAGATCAGTCAGGCATTTGCGGTCTTTCTTCCGATAAAGTCGGTGGGGGTGGTGGGTGATAACAGGGCTTATGACTATGTCATTGCGCTTCGTGCGGTGGAAACGGTGGATTTTATGACTGCTAAATGGAGTCATATCCCCTATGATGTTCTGGGTGTCATTTCAAACCGTATTATTAATGAAGTCAGAGGGATCAGTCGAGTGACCTACGATATTTCAGGTAAGCCACCGGCGACCATTGAGTGGGAGTAACGCTGCGCAAAAAAGATGCAGCGTGAATCAGATCTCGAATTTATGCGTCAGGCACTGGCACTGGCACGCATCGCTGAATCCATTGGCGAAGTGCCCGTAGGGGCGCTGATCGTCCATAACCATAAAATCATCGGCAAAGGTTACAACCAGCCAGTTTCAAAAAACGACCCCAGCGCCCATGCGGAAATTCTTGCGATCCGTAGCGCGGCAAACAATATCAACAATTACCGTCTCACCGGTTCAACCCTTTACGTCACCCTGGAGCCTTGCATTATGTGCGCGGGAGCGATATTACATGGGCGTATCGCCCGCGTAGTTTTTGCTGCCCGGGATGAACGCTTTGGCGCTGTTGGATCGCAGCTGAATCTGCTGGAGTCAGTCTTTCTTAACCATCAGGCAACGGTGACCGCAGGGGTAATGGAAGACGATGCAAAGCAATTGCTCCAGGAGTTTTTTCGCCGCCGTCGCTAGAGCGCGCTTTCAATGACCAGGTCGTTACTGTTTCTTCACCGGTGCGTGCACGATCAACGAACTACCATCGCTAAATTCCAGGCGAATTTCCACCCGATCACCCTCATTCAGATCGATGATTCGATTCATCAGCATAATATGGTTGCCACCGGGCTGCAGAATGAATTCGCTACCAGGACTGATTTCAGCGTGTTCAATGGGGGACATTTTCATTTGTCCTTCTTCCATTGTAGTTTTGTGTAAATGCGCCATGCCGAACTGTGGTGAGCTGACCGAGTTGATCGCTAAACCCGCGTCGCCCTGGTTTTCCAGAGTCATATAAGCCGCGGTTGTCACAATGCCTGGTGGAAGTGCCCTCACCCACGGATGGGTTGCGACAATGTTATTGCCGGCGAGTACATTGAGGGAAAAAAGCGCTCCTGCCAAAGAGATCAAGAAAATTTTCATGATTGCTGGTCTAGAAATTTACGAATGGTTTGATAGGTTTCTGCGATTGCTGCTGCATCATATGGAGGTTGAAAAATTGAAATCAACTTTCCTTCAGGAGAGATCAGAAATATTGCCCCGGAATGCGATACCAGATAATTTTTTGCCCCGGGTTCATGGATTTCAATTTCGTAGGGCACCCCGAGTTGTCTGGCCAGAGAGTCCACCTGATCGCGCGTCCCGGAAGCAGCATCAAAGTCTTCATCATAAAACCTGATATAGCTCGCCAGGTGATCGCTGTTGTCACGCTCACCGTCGACGGAAATAAATGTGACCTGTATGTTTTTGTGTTCTGGAGTTGCATTCTGCTGGATTAATCCATTCACCTCATGCAAGACCGACATTGTCACCGGACAAATATCCGGACAGTAAGTGTAGCCAAAAAACATCAATGTCCAGTGTTGACCAAGGCTGGCAAGATCAAAGAGATTACCCTTGTGATCAACCAGCCCAAACTCAGTAAGCTGTTTCTGTTCGGGCCAGAAAAAACCTTCAATATGGCTTATATCCACAGTGCCTTGCCCAGGTAAATGGAAGCCGTAGAGGGCAAGGTACAGACCACAAAGTAGCGCTGCCAGATTGGCACAGATCAGTTTCCAGTATTTGATCATAGGCTGGTATAGAAGCCGGAGTCATCGCATGAGTTCGGAAAAAATTTCCGGATCGTGGAAATTTTGTAAAGACCGCGTCGGTAGCGCATTTGCTGCGCAGCCATGGTGCAGGGTGGGGTAATTATAGATTATTCCCGATAGTGAAGGTATACTGGATTTTCTACAAAACCCTAGCCGTAGGAGGCAGATTTTATGACATTATTTTCAAATACACTAAAACACAGTTCAATTGGGCTGGCCGCTCCGGGCTGCGGCCAAAGATCCGGGCAATATGCATTTAATTCCCCAGGGATGTTGTCAAAAGGTGAGTTATACTGCCAATCCGACTCCCACCCTAAAAACTTAAAAGCCTGTGGAGGAAAAAATGTCTAGTTTAAAAAAATTACAAAAAGGGAGCATAGTTACTGTTGCTTCATCATTGCTTCTGTTTGGCGCCGGAACCGCATCAGCAGAAGGTGTATTAAACGTTACAAACTGGGATGAATATATCGCTGAGGATACAATTTCAAACTTTGCTGCGGAATATGATATTGAAGTAACTTACGATGTCTATGATTCTTCGGAAGCTATCCAGTCAAAACTTTTAGCAGGCAGTACGGGATATGATGTGGTGAGCCACTCTTCTTCTGATGTTGCCCAGTTAATACCTGCTGGAATTCTCCAGCCATATGATAAATCCAGGTTATCAAATCTGGGAAATATGAACCCCGAGGTTATGGGACAACTTGCCAGTCTCGAAAATAGCGATGATTACATGGTTCCATTTATGTGGGGTTCCCACGGCGTAACCTATAACGAAGCTTTGGTGCTGGAAACCTATCCTGATGCGCCTATTGGTTCCCTTGATTTGATTTTTGATCCTGTGCACATGGAAAAACTTGCAGGTTGCGGGGTTTCGTTTCTGGATTCACCGGGGGATATCATTCCAATGGCTTTGGCCTACATGGGACTAGATCCGAATTCTACTAATGCGGACGATTATGCTGCTGTAGAAGAAATGCTGTTAAAAATTCGCCCCTATGTCAAGACATTCGATAACTATGCCTATCAAAAAATGCCTGAAAAGGAATTCTGTATAGCAACCACCTGGGGCCCTGATGGTCTATTGGCTATGTCCGGTGCCGAAGAAGCAAATACCGGTGTAGTACTTGATTTTTTCCTGCCCACAGGCCAAAACGCTGCACAACTTTGGATTGATGGCTGGGTTATTCCCGCTGATGCCGAAAATGTGGAGAACGCCCATTTATTTTTGAACTATATGATGCGTCCCGAAGTTGGTGCGGCTGATTCAGATTACACCTGGTACGCGACTGCCAATGCGGCTGCATTTGATTTGATTGATCCCGCGGTGACTGGAAGCCCTGCAGCATTTCCTACACCTGAGCAGGTGGCATTAATGTATACCGTCCCGGTATTACCTCCTAAAATTCAAAAAGCACAAACCCGAGCCTGGACAAACTTTAAAGCTGGTAATTAAACAACAAAAAGCGCACCGAAAGTCGGTGCGCTTTTATTTTGAAGTTGTTAATCGTGTAACTCGGAGTATTTTTCTATGTCTGAAATCGTAGACTATCAGGAGCAGCCCTGGCTGGATCCTGATGCAGACCCATTTATTCAAATTAAGGGAGTTACAAAAAATTTTGGAGAATTCACTGCGGTGAGCAGTGTGGATTTGGATATCTACAAAGGAGAAATATTTTGTCTGTTGGGTGGATCAGGTTGTGGAAAATCGACATTGCTACGCATGTTGGCAGGATTTGAAACTCCAACAGCGGGAACGATATTTATTGATGGTGTAGAGATGGGAGATGTTCCCCCCTATGAACGTCCTGCAAATATGATGTTCCAATCCTACGCTCTATTCCCCCATATGGATGTGGAAAAAAATGTAAGTTATGGATTGAAAGTGGATGGCGTTGATAAGGAGGAAATCCGATTGCGAGTCGCCGAAATGCTGGCCATGGTGGAGCTTACTGAACTTGGTAAACGTAAACCCCATCAACTATCTGGAGGCCAGTGTCAACGTGTGGCGCTAGCTCGAGCATTGGTTAAGAGGCCAAAAGTGTTGCTGTTAGATGAGCCTTTAGCAGCCCTGGACAAACGCCTCCGGGAACAAACCCAGTTCGAATTGATGAACATACAAGAAAAACTTGGGGTGACGTTTATTGTGGTAACCCATGATCAGGAGGAAGCAATGACTCTGTCCACAAGAATTGCGGTTATGGATGCGGGTAAATTTGTACAAATTGGCACACCTACGGAAATTTATGAATTTCCGCAAACTCGCATGGTAGCTAATTTTATAGGCTCAGCCAATATGTTTGAGGGGCGGATTTCTGGCACAGACGCGAACCACGTGACGGTTAAAGCAAATGAGGATGACGCAAATTTCCACATTGAACACAATCTGCCTATTAGGGAAGGTAGTAAAGTATGGATTGCACTTCGCCCGGAAAAAATTACAATTTCTAAAAATGTTCCAGGCGATCAAACCAGCAATCTGTTGACTGGTGTAGTCCAGGAGCTTGGCTATTTGGGGAGTATATCCACATATCATATTAAACTTGATAGTGGAAGAATGGTTGCCGTCACTGTACCTAATCAGGTGAG
>CAYOGN010000038.1:0-11459 GCA_964403545.1 uncultured Gammaproteobacteria bacterium | reverse complement strand
CGCCTTCCTCCTGCATCCAGAAATGCCACATTCCTTTTACAAATGAGGCCCCCCCCCAGTTACCACCACCAATAAATACAAAGCTGACCAAAATAGCGGCCACAATCACCAACGGTAATCCCAGTGAACGGTATACCGCGATCGCAAGTACTAACATACCCATCACCGCAACGGTCATGTCATATTTGATATTCGGATGAATAAAGTCGCCTGCGCGCTCGGCAATATTGGCATTCATCAACACCATGTACAGCGTTCCGCTTAACCCCAATGCAATTAATAACCAGTCATACCAGGGAATTCTGTCTCTGGGACTGCTCTTGAACATTGGGAAGGCCATCAATGCCAACGCGAGAGAAAACGATAAATGGATATTGCGTGAAATGGATAAATTTCCAATAAACAGAAAGAAATCTATACCAGTCATTTGGGTCAGAAGAAACGGTAATGCCGATGCGATATACAACTGGTATAGCGCCCACGCCAGGCAAATGCCCGGAATCAGGTACTTTTGATTACCGATGGGATTCCGTGCACCGGAATCTATCTCGGCTGCTAAATCTTCTGCGCTGCTAATATCTTTTTTTGTCATTTCCTGCCTCTGGCGCCGTCCGGACATATAGACCAGCGGTGATTTTTAGTTATGAAGTTTTCATTTACAAATAAAAGCTTCTATTTATTCACTGACGTGTAAACGCCCGACGAAACACGAAAGCACAATTACTCCACGTGAATTGTTCAACGAACCAACAGAAGGTTTTTTTCTATGATCTAACTACCCACAGAGTGGATGCTAATCTATAGATCAACAAGACCAAATCAAAAAGGGAAGGCCGGAGCCTTCCCTTTCACGGTGAATCCTACATCCAGCCGCGTTCTTTGTAATACTTTGCAGCACCGTCATGTAATGGTGCAGATAAAGAATCTGTGATCATTTCTGATTCCTTCAAATTGGCAAATGCCGGATGAAGTTTTTTGAATGCATCAAAGTTATCGAAAACCGCCTTGACTACCACATAGACCACATCTTCAGGTACATCGGCATTGGTTACAAAAGTTGCGCCGACACCAAAAGTTGTGATGTCTACTTCGTTGTTATACATGCCTGCTGGAATACTTGCAGTTCGATAATATGGCTTGTCTGCAACCAGGGCATCGATTTCAGGCGTAGAAACGTCCACCAGGTGTGCTGCGCATGAGGCCAGAGATTCCTGGGTCAATGCAGAAGGATGACCGACCAGCCAGAAGTAGGCATCGATCTTGCCGTCGCAAAGTGCGGCGCCGGTTTCAGCTGATTTCATCTCTGCTGCCAGAGCCAGATCTGAACGCTCCCAACCCAGAATTCCTTCCATCACTTCCCAGGTACCACGGGTACCGGAACCAGCGTTACCGATATTCACCCGCTTGCCTTTAACATCGGTAATGTTACTGATGCCTGCATCGTCACGCGCAATGACAGTAACCGGTTCCGGGTGAACCGAGAATACGGCACGCAGTTTCTCAAACTTGCCCTTGTCTTCAAATTTGGAAGTACCATTGTAAGCGTGATACTGCCAGTCGGACTGGGCTACACCAAACTCAAGCTCACCCGCGCGAACGGTATTGATGTTGTAGATTGAGCCACCGGTTGATTCTGCAGAACAACGAATACCATGCTCTTTACGATTTTTATTTACCAACCGGCAGATTGCACCACCTGTCGGATAGTAAACACCGGTTACGCCACCGGTTCCAATGGAAACGAATTGCTCGGCAAAGGCGGGTGTTGCCGCGCTCGCACCCAGGACTAACCCTGCTGCAAGCAATGATAATGTAAATTGTTTTTTCATTGTGTTTTTAACCTCAACTGGTTATTTGGAAATCGAAATAAAACCCGTCAATAATAGCGAATAAGCTGTTTTTATGGGGCGATCATAAAGAATACTACAGACAAACTACAATTGCTTAATTTTTTTTCAACTAATCTTCATATTTCAATGACTGTCAGCCAAATACCGTATTTCAGCTGCAATTACAGCGTAAATTTTCCTGCATGCACATTGGAATTCGATTATTTGGTTAAACACTGGCAAGTTTTCACAAAGGATCTGCAGGGTCGATAAACAGGAATATTGATTTAGCGGATTATAGCTTCGGTCGTTGTTTGCTCCTGCTCAGGGAGGATGGGAGGTTCGATTTTCCCAAAGGTATAGTCCACCATCGGTACCCACCCGATCTGGGGTAGGTAAAATATTGGTAAATTTTTGCTACGGAGATGAAAATGTCTGAATTTATGGTTGACCAGGTGAGAAACATGTTTCCTGCCCTTATTGCAAATGACGATCAACCGTCTGCTGTATTTCTTGACAATCCCGCGGGTACCCAGGTGCCAGGCAGGGTGATTGAATCGGTTGCGCAGGCAATGACCACAGCCAGCAGTAACCTGGGTGGCATGTTTCCAAACTCCATTCGAGCTGATGAAATCTGGCGACAAAGTCATGAAGCCATGGCCGATATGCTGGGGGCTTCGTCGATGAAGGAAATTGTAGTGGGTCCCAGCATGACCACGCTAACCCTGCATATTTCCCGAAGTATTGGACGAACTTTAAACAGAGGTGACGAGATAATTGTCACCCGTATGGATCATGAGGGTAATGTTTCTCCCTGGTTGTTGCTGGCCGAAGACCTGGGCCTGGTGGTTAAATGGCTGCCATTCAATCGGGACAGCTGGCAGATCGAGGTTGATGATCTCAATGCTCTGTTAACCGATAAGACCCGCCTTCTGGCGCTCAACTATGCGAGCAATCTTACTGGCAGCATCAATAACGTATCGGAGTTAGGGAGGATTGCCCGTTCAGCGGGCGCGCTGGTTTATCTGGATGCAGTGCAACTGACGCCACACCGGTTGGTATCAGTGCATGACCTCAACTGTGATTTTCTGGTCTGTTCTTCCTATAAATTTTATGGACCACATCTGGGTATTTTGTGGGGCAGGGAATCTGTGCTGTCTGAACTTGATGCTTACCGTTGTCGATGTTCATCTGATGACTTGCCACAGAGATATGAAACCGGAACGCCGCAAACAGAATTACTTGCCGGTCTGGAGGCCACGGTTGGTTATTTTCAATGGCTTGGCGAAAATTGTGGTGCGTCGGGCACTCGGCGGGAAAAAATTGCTGGTGCCTATGCCGCTGCGGCAAAGCATGAAAATTTTCTTACAGTCAGGCTTATTAAAGGTTTAAGTGAATTGCGCAACCTGAGCATTCATGGCATAACCGATATCGCACGTATAGATGATCGAGTACCTACGGTTTCATTTACCAACGCAACCTTCACTCCGGCAGATATCGTCAAAACGCTGGCACAAAACAATATCTATGCCTGGTCCGGTCATAATTATGCTTATGAAGTGGTGAAGCATCTTGGTCTGGATGAGGAACAGGGTGTGGTCAGACTTGGAATTGCCCAATATAATACCGGGAAAGAAATTGATCAAACTCTTGAGGTTTTAACAAGTTTTTTCGGGTAGTGCAAATGAGACAACATAGAAATTTGTGGGAATCGGGAATGTTGTGATTTTATCCCCGCAAAGGGTAACACTGTATAATGAGTTATTCAGACAAAATACGGATTAAACTAACGCTGCCCTCGATTTATGCTGGACACTACCCATTGCACTGGATATCCAGACCTCGATAGATCAGCAAACCAAAGCTGGATTGACGCTATTGCTGGCACCATAGAACATATACATTCCGGGTCTTGTCCTGAACATCTGATTGATGCCATAGGATCCCTGGTCAAGTTTGACGTCGCAATGTCAGTGGTCTACAGCCGTCACGGTAAGCCATTTTATGTGTGCGATACATTTCAAACCGAGAAAGCCAAGCAGGGACTGTCCAATTACATCAATAATACTTACGTGCTGAATCCTGTCTATGACGCTTATTGTAGAGGCATAGAATCGGGGGCTTACCGCATCCATGAATTATCATCCGATAACCAGGTCAGTAGTGATCACTATCATTGTCTGAAAATAAAACGAATTCTGGGCGAGGAACTGGAGTACATTACCGAATGCTGGCCGCACAATATGGAGGAAGTATTCATTGCCATCTCCCTGCCTGCAGACGAAATGGGCGAAATATGTCTGATGAGAGCGAAATCAAAGGGTGGATTTTTGGACGCCGACATAGAACTTCTAAATTTGCATGTACCGTTGATTGGATCGATATTCCGCCAGTACTGGATCAAAGCCCGTTGCTATGCATCCAACGACAATTCTGTACCACCTGTCGATTATTTGCTTCGAACGGTTTTTAAGGACCAGCTAAGCTGCAGAGAAAACCAGGTGGCGGTGTTGGTGCTCAAAGGTTCAAGTGGTCAGGATATTGCCAGTGAACTGGGGATATCTGTCACTACGGTAAAAACGCATCGCAAGAACCTGTATACGAAGTTAGGTGTTGCAACGCAAACTGAATTGTTTTCCCTGACCCTTAATGCGTTGGCAATGCATGCCTGATACACTATCCCGATTACCTCCTGCCTGGGGAGGATAGATGGCAACCTGTTTTTTGCGCAATACTGCGCGGTGCAGGTTTTTTAAAATTGCACCCTATAATCAGAACCCTTTGGAGAATATAATGAAATTTCATAAGCTAAAATATAGAGCGCTGGCAAAATTTGGAACGCTGGCCGCGTTATCGATGACGCTGTTTACCAATAATGCATTCGCCGAAACCCTGCGTGTTGGTATGGAATGCACCTATGCCCCATTTAACTATAAAACTGCTGAAGGTGAACTGGCGGGGTACGATGTAGACGTTGCCAATGGCGTTGCCGGGATTATCGGCGTGGATCTTGAGTTTGTCTGCCAGGAATGGGATGGAATGATTCCGGCTCTGTTGGCGAACAAGTTTGACCTCGTAATAGCATCCATGTCGATCACCGAAAAACGTATGGAGAAAATGGACTTTTCGGGTCCTTACCGGTTCTCGACCGGTCAGCTTGTAGGCGCCAGAAAAACCGAAATGAACTTGTTTGACGATGCTGGAGTTCCGATTCCAGGAAACTTCGCCGGCCTGAAAGTTGGCCTGGAACGTGCGACAACCTATTCAAGCTGGTTTGAAGCGGAATTGCCGGATGCTGATGTGGTTCTTTACGACAGTTCTGAATCTCTCTACCTCGATCTGCAAAACGGTCGTGTAGATTTGATCATGACCAATCCGATGAAAGCGCACCTCAAATTCCTGGCCAAGGATGAAGGATCCAAATTTGAATTCAAGGGACCTACTGTTGATGAAGAAAAATACTTCGGTATTGGAGTTGGCATTGGTTTACGTAAAGATCAAGCGGAACTAAAAGAACGTCTCAATGGCGCTCTCAAGCAGCTGATCAACTCCGGCGAACTGGAAAGTTACGCGATGAAGATTTTCCCATTCAAATTGCACAAAGAAGAATGGGGCCAATAACGCCGGTAGAATAGCGTTATAAAACTTAGAGGGTGTCTGGTGGATATCCAGCACGCGGTTGCGTGCTGGGCTACCAGGTTTGCGATGCAGCCAGTCACTCTTGAATTTGCATCCGGGGTAAACTGCACGGCCTGTCGCGTAGCGGATTGATATGGAGGTTTTAACCGGGTGGTGGGATGACTACTTCTGGGGTGCAGTAATTGTAGCCAAGGTTTTTATTGCATCACTGATCTTGATGATATTTTTTGGACTGCTTGGTGCGGGGGCTAAACTCTCGGACAGCCGAATTGCGCAGAAAATTGCTGGTGCATATACAGTAATATTTCGCGGGACACCTGAAATACTCGTTATCCTGCTGCTCTACTTCGGGTCTGCAATATTCCTCACATCAATTGCCCAGATATTTGATCCAGAGATCAAATTTGTCGATGTCCCACCGTTCTGGGCAGGTACCATCGCTATCTCGATTATTGTTGGCTCTTACGCAACGGAGACTTTTCGCGGGGCATTTCTTGGGGTAAACCCGGGCAGTATCGAAGCTGCGCGCGCACTTGGGATGACAAACCTTCAGACTTTTATCTACATTCGCATTCCTGAAATGTGGCGGTTGGCGCTACCGCCTTTTGGCAATCACATGTTGTCACTGATCAAGGATACGGCGTTGATATCGATCATAGGACTGAACGAAACACTGTTTGTTGCAAAGCAGGCGATCACAGTTACGGGCAAACCCTTCACTATGTATATCGTTGTTGGTGCTATTTATCTTGGTTTTTCATCCATTATTACTTTATCAGTAATGGGTATTGAGAAATTCGGTAATCGCACTACGGTGGACGCAAAATGAGCTTTGATATTGATTTGATTCTTGACAGTCTGCCGCGGATGCTGGCTGGAATCGGAATCACATTACAACTGCTGGTGGTATCCGGATTTCTTGGTCTGATACTGGCTATCGTTTTGTTGCTGATGCGAATCAGCGGAAAAAATTATTTGAACTGGCCCGCCCAGGTTTATATCTACGTTTTTCGTGGCACACCCATACTGGTGCAGATTTTTATTGTGTATTATGGTATGCCACAGTTTGAGGCTGTACGTGAAAGCATTTTCTGGTCAATATTACGGGAACCTACTGGCTGCGCAATTCTCGCTTTGACATTGAATACGGGTGCATACGTATCGGAGATTCTGCGTGGTGGCGTTCTTGGAGTGGATCGTGGTTTGCTTGAGGCTGGTTCGGCGTTGGGTATGTCAGCGCGACACAAGTTTATCTATATTACTGCACCCATCGCGACCCGCCTGTCCCTTCCTGCCTATAGCAATGATGTGATCAGCCTCCTGAAATCCACCGCGTTAGCCAGTACCATTACGATTGCCGATATGACAGGGATTGCTCGTACCATTGTCGCTGATACCTACGCTCCTTACGAAATATTTTGCTCACTGGCAATTATCTACATCATTTTCACCCTGGGTCTGCAAAAGCTCTTTGGTCGAATTGAAAGATATCTCGGTCGCTATACAAGACGTGAGGCATAAAATGATTGACTCAGAAACTCAACCAGTGATTCGAATGGTCAATGTAGATAAATTCTTTGGCTCTTTTCAGGCCTTAAAGGATATCAACCTGGAAGTTCGGAAAGGTGAAAAGATTGTAGTCTGCGGACCATCTGGTTCAGGAAAATCCACCATGATTCGCTGCATCAACCGTCTGGAAATCCACAATAGCGGTCAAATTATTATCGCTGGAAATGAGTTGACCGACAGGGTTAAGGATATTGATGCGGTGCGGCGCGAGGTTGGCATGGTGTTCCAGAGTTTCAATCTGTTCCCGCACATGACCATCGTAAAAAATCTGATGATTGCCCAGCAACTGGTGCGTAAAACGCCAAAGGCGGAAGCACGGGAACTGGCGATGCAGTATCTTGAGCGAGTCAAGATTCCGGAACAGGCTGACAAATACCCGATCCAGCTGTCGGGCGGTCAACAACAACGAGTCGCGATTGCGCGGGCACTGTGCATGCGTCCGGAGATAATGTTATTTGACGAACCGACGTCGGCACTCGATCCTGAGATGATCAACGAGGTTCTTGAAGTAATGATCGATTTGGCCAGAGAAGGCATGACCATGATCTGCGTGACCCATGAAATGGGTTTTGCCCGCTCCGTTGCCGATAGCATTGTGTTTATGGATCAGGGCGAAATTGTTGAAACTGGGCCACCTGAAACTTTTTTTGATTCTCCAAAGAACGACCGGACCAGGTTTTTTCTTGATCAAATTTTGACCCACTAACGCTAGCGCTCAGTCGGTCTGAGAGTTTGCAATCCGGATGAATTATTTTCCACCCACATGACAAAAATGAAATGAAAGATATTGAGGCTTTGATCTCGTTCGGCATTGAATTGGCGCAACTGAGTCGTGACATCATACTCTCTCATCCGATGCTTGAGGTTAATCATGAAATCAAGGCGGATGGTTCACCCGTAACGCCCGTGGACCGGGAGGTCGAGCTGGCTTTGAGGAAGCATATCGATTTTCATTATCCTCATCACGGTATTCTCGGTGAGGAATTTCCAAATCGGGATATAGACGCGGAGCGGGTATGGGTGATTGATCCCATCGACGGCACCAGGCAGTATGCTACTGGCATTCCGCTCTATGGTACATTGATCGCTCTGGCTGAAGCAGGCCGGTTCGTGTTGGGGGTAATGGATTTTCCCGCGACCAGGGATCGATGGATTGGCGGGCAGGGTTATCCGACACAATGGAATGGCCGCGCAGTGAGTGTTGCCCAATGCTCTGACCTGTTTCGCGCAACCATGGCACGTAGTGAACCGGATCGGTGCAGTCCTGAAGAGAATCTGGCTTCTTCAAATCTTTCCGAGACAGGACAATTTTGTCTTTGCGGTGCCGGCAGTTACGGTTTTGCCATGGTTGCCTCCGGTAAGCTGGATATCGTAATTGACACCGGCCTGGATCCATTTGATTTTGCCGCACCGGTAGCGATTATCGAAGCCGCCGGCGGGTCTGCAACGGACTGGTGTGGTCAACCACTGACACTCGAATCTTGTGGTCGTACTCTGTTTGTAGGAGATTCTGCATTGCTCAGTCCTGTCATCGAACTGCTACAGATTTAGTAGTCCAAGCCATCAATCATCATTTGTCGGACTACTAGTTCAACCAGTGCTACGTCTCCCATCCATTCAGCCTTGCCGATCAAGTATTTATCTGCAAGGTCATGAGACTTACCTCACGGCGGGCAAACACCAATGCGGCCACCAAATATCGTGAAACAATTAAGTGGGAAACAGAGGGTGGCAGAATGACTCAAATATTTTCCCCTTGTTGATGCATCTGGTAATAAACCCCATTCATAGCGAGCAGTTCGTTATGTGTACCACTTTCTACGATTCTGCCCTGATCCAGCACCACAATCTTGTCTGCGTTTTCTATGGTACTTAGTCGATGGGCAATGATCAGACTCGTTCGATTTTCCATCAGTTCCTGAATGGCGGCCTGGATAAGGCGCTCCGAGTTGTTGTCCAGCGCTGAGGTCGCCTCATCAAGAATCAGAATGGGGGCGTCCTTCAAAAATGCCCGGGCAATGGCTATGCGTTGTCGTTGACCACCTGAAAGCTTGATTCCCGATTCGCCTATCTGGGTGTCTAGTCCATGGGGAAGCTCCACCGCAAATTCCATAACCTGCGCCTGTTCTGCGGCGGCGATAATTTTATCCCGGCTGAATTCATGCATTGCGCCATAGGCAATGTTTTGTCCAATGGAGGCGTTGAACAGTGAAATATTTTGATTGACCAGGGCAATATTCTGACGCAGACTTACAATGGATAACTCTGTCAGGGGGATGCCATCGAGTATAATGGAACCCTTCTCAGGGTCATAAAATCGCGCTACCAGGGCGGCCAGGGTAGTTTTTCCACTCCCGGAACGACCCACAAGCGCACAAGTGGATCCGGCTGGTATTTCAAAATTCACCCCGTCTATTACCCACTGCCGATCAAAACCCTGGTCATTCTCGTAGCGAAAGCGAATATCGTTAAATTTAAAATGCCCCCGGCATTGGGTGATCACCAGTTTTCCCTGATCCTTTTCCGGCACCAAATCCAGCACAGAAAATATACTGGCTGCCGCAGCCACACCTTGTTGAATCACGGCATTAACCTGGGTAAGTTGCTGAATTGGACGTGCAATAAAACCGGCCGCGGTCACGAATGAGACAAATTCACCTGCGGTCATGGAAAGCAGAATATGGGGTTGCATCGCAATCAGTATGAGTGCTGACAGCGTCAATGCGAATACCAACTGAATCAGGGTAGTACTCAAATCGGTCATCAATACCAGCTTGAGTCGTTGTCGGCGATCATTTTCGATCACCTTGAAAAATTGTTTGTTTTCTTGCTCGTAGCCTTCAAATATTTTAACCACCTGATATCCTTTGAGCACATCAGCTGCAAGTTCACTGACGTTGCCAATAGCATGCTGAATTTTTTGACTAAGCCGACGAAACCTTCGGGTAACTACAGAGATAACAATGGCCATTACCGGTGTAACAAACAGGAACAGACTGGTTAATTTCCAGTTAATAATAAACATAAAGATCACCAGACCGATGACTGTCAGCCCCCCTCTGACGATTATTCTTAGTGCATTAGTAGAAGCAGCCGCGACGTTTTCCACGTTAAAAATTAACTTGGCCAGAATGCTGCCAGAAGAATATTTTTCGTAAAACGTGCAAGGCAGCCTGAGAATATGATCGAATAGTGCACCGCGCAGTCTGTTGATTACGCGTCTGGCAACATATTCGGTACTGTAACCACCACCGATACCACCTATTCCACGGAGCAGAAATATACCTATCACCATTCCTGCCAACCGCCAGCGCTGATCGGATTGACTGGCTTCGATACTATCCACCAGTTCCTTCATCCACCAGGCGAATGCGGAATCACAGGCCGCATAGATGATAAAGCCAATAAAGCCGATGCCCAGGATGCCGACGTCAGGTCGCATATACCCCAGTAATCTAAGGTACACCGTAGTCGCTGAATTCTCCTCGTTATGATCAGACATAAATCGCTTTTTATTGGCCAGTTGAAATTTCACTGACTGGTTCATTGTTAGAGTTCTTGTGTCATAATAATATGACAGTTCAATTATAACCATACTGTTTCAGAAATTATTTGACGCTCTGTACAGTCTGGTTACAACGATTTGACCATAAATATAAAAAAACTCCCTGAACAAATTCTGCTCACCATCATTACCGCTATTTTTCTGGTAATTCTATGGTGTATTAATTTGCTACCTTACCGGGTTAAGCTGGCGATTGGTAAGAGTTTCGGGTGGTTGCTGTACACTATCCCAAATTCACGGACCAGGATCACCCGGATCAATATCAAACTTTGTTTCCCGGAATTGACCGATGAAGACAGAGAGCAACTGGTTCGTACAACGTTCCTCAATTCTGGTGCTGGTATCATTGAAACTGCAATGAGCTGGTGGGATCGCCCGGAAAAAATTCACGCCATGACCGAGTTCAGAGGACTCGAGTATTTGCAGCAGGCGAAGCAACAGGGCAAGGGACTCATATTGCTTGGTGCCCATTTTTTCACGGTTGATTTAAGCCCGATTTTAGCCGCACCACATCATCAGACATACGTCGTTTACCGGGAACAAACCAATAGATTGTTAAACTGGGTGATAACACGCGCCAGGAACCGTATTTTGCTCGGCTGTATTCCTCATACTTCATTGAGAGGAGTTGCAAAAAAAATAATGGCGGGTGAAAGCGTATGGTACTCACCTGATCAGGATATGGGAATTGACCATTCGGTATTTGCTCCATTTTTTGGTCAGAACGCTGCTACAATTGTTGCAACCGCAAAGTTAGCCAGGCTGACCAGGGCACCTGTGGTGATGATAGTTACCTATCGCAAGCCTGATGATTCCGGATATGTGGTGCAATTTTTACCGGGCCCGGAAGGGTATCC
>CAYOGN010000037.1:0-5917 GCA_964403545.1 uncultured Gammaproteobacteria bacterium | reverse complement strand
GGGCGATTTCCCGGACCCGTTCCATTAATTTATCTTTTTCCACTATCTCGTTTACCAACCCCCATTGGTGGGTTTCGGCTGCATCCATCCAGCGACCGGTAAGCAGTAAATCCATCGCAATATGGTATGGCATTCTCTTCGGCAACTTGATAGTAGCGGCGTCTGCCAATGTACCCGCCTTGATCTCTGGCAAAGCGAACGACGCACTGTCCGCAGCAATAATCATATCAGCCGACAATGCCAGTTCAAACCCTCCGCCACAGGCTATACCGTTAACGGCGGCAATGACCGGTTTATTCAGATTTGGCAATTCCTGTAATCCACCAAATCCACCAACACCATAATCAGACTCTACTGACTCGCCATCAGCTGCTGCTTTAAGATCCCAGCCAGCACAAAAAAAACGCTCACCGCCACCGGTTACGATAGCTACCCGCAAATCCGGATTATCCCGAAAGTCGGCGAACACTTCACCCATCAGTCTACTGGTTGAGGCATCGATGGCATTGGCTTTTGGCCTATCCAGAGTAACTTCCAGGATGGCACCTTCTGTATCGGTTTTTATCGGGTTATCAGACATGATTCTGTACTCTACTTCGCTTTCTTTTGTTATGACTACCAGTTGATTTCACTCTGGTGACGACCAGTGCATCTGCAATGGTTACACCTGAACCTTCAGCACCAACAATCAGGGGGTTTATGTCCACTTCAAGTAGTCGTTCACGATTTTTATCCACAAATATCGCAAGTTGCTGCACCGACTGTATCACAGCATCAATATCTCCCGGGGCTTTACCACGGTAGCCCTGTAGGATTTTAACCGTCTTTAATTTCAGGATGGCTTGCCTGATTTGCCGGTCTGACAAGGGCGGCAGCAATATTTGCCGATCAGCAATTAACTCTACCAGTGTGCCGCCAAATCCTATGATCAGGTAATGCCCAAATTGCACGTCGAAGCCAACACCAAGAACAAGTTCAGCCACACCACCCGAGATCATTTTTTCCACCAGCAAGTGATCCCCAAGGCCAATAAGGTGCGGAGCAAGTTGTTGAACCTCCTGCGGGCTGGTAACGTTTAGCCTGACCCCTTCAACTTCAGTTTTGTGCGCCAGGGCGGATCCTCCAGCCTTTAAAACCACAGGGTAACCAATGGCATTGGCCGCCTGCACCGCTGCATCTACGGTTTTAACTGTTTGTCCAGGCGCAACCGGGAGGCCATGAACGGCAAGAAGCTGTTTGGCATCGTGCTCTGATAAACTATCCCCTAGCGTCGACTCGTCTTTGATTTGTAATGATGTAACCACTGGTACCGGGTCAGCTATACGACCCACCCTGGTAGCAGCCTCAATGGCCGCCAACCCCTGGGACAGGCCAAGCAGAGGGGTTACACCTTTTGCAATGAGATCATTGCGAACCGACTCAGGCATATTTTCCCCAAGAGAGCACACGATAGCACCTTTGCAACCGGTAGATTCACAAGCGTCAGAAAACGCAGTGCCCGCGCTAATCCACTCCTGCATATCACATTGATTGACACATGGATAATCAAGAATAAGCAATGTCAGATCAAAATTTCCTCGCAGCATGGCGGTGAAAGTATTTTTCATGCGCCGCTGATCTCCCCAGATAAAAGTATGATAATCCAGCGGATTATCTACCTTCACATATTCATTCAGGGTCGCCTGAACAGACTGCTTATGGGCATTCTGCAATGATGGAAACTCAATATCCAGTTCAGCGGCAAGATCTGCGGTGAGCGACGCCTCACCACCAGAGCAACTCATTGATGCAATGCTGCTCCCCTTTAGTGGACCAGTGACTGATACCCGTTTTAGTGTTTCAATAAATGTTTCCAGATCATCAACCTGGGCGATGCCGAGGCGGGAAAAATAACTTTCGTATAATCCAGCCTCACCGGCAAGGGTAGCGGTGTGGCTCATGGTAATCCGTGCACCGATATCGGAACGACCCGTTTTGAGAACGATCACGGGTTTATTGTTACGCCCGGCGCGTTGGGCCAGTTCGGTAAATAACGGGAGATTATTGAGACCTTCAATATGGAGACCGATGGCGGTAATTCGATCATCTTCAAGGACTGCCTCAAGACAATGCTCTATACCAACCATTGCCTGGTTTCCTACCGTCACAATCAGTGCCACTGAGAGCGATCGTTGCTGCATCGTCATGTTTACGCTGACATTGCCACTGGATGAAAAAATCGCAACACCCGACGAAACCGGGGTCAATCCATGTTGATCCGGCCACAGGGCTGCGCCACACAACGGGTTGATATAACCGTAGCAATTTGGGCCAATAACAGGCATATCAACGGCAGCGTCCAGCAATTTTTGATGGCGATCCACAGCCCCTACTTCACGAAATCCTGATGCGTAGCAAATTGCACCTCCAGCCCCCATCGCCGACAAGTGCTCTACCGCATCAATTGTAGCCAGTGCTGGGATTGCGATAAATGCAACATCCGGCGCCTCTGGAAATTGCTGAATATCCCGGAAACAGGGAACGCCAGCGAGGTCATCCCGGGCAGGATTAACCGCCCATATCTCACCGTCAAATCCGAGTTTAATGCACTGCTGTACAACTTTTTCGGCCTCCCGGCCACCGATGACGGCGATGGATCGTGGATTCAGACATCGGCGTAATTTCCTCATTGACTGCGTTAAAAGAAATTTCCGTTGCAACAGGCAATGGACAAACTCATGATTTGGATTCGGGTCAGATGTTAAATCAGGAGGCTGCCTTCTCGAGTGGTCGTAGTATCGACCGCGAAATAATCAGGCGTTGAATTTCACTGGTGCCTTCCCAGATCCGTTCAACCCTGGCATCACGCCAGATTCTTTCAAGAGGAAGATCCGCCATCAACCCCATACCGCCATAAATCTGCAATGCCTCGTCGGCGATAAATGCCAGTGCCTCAGTAGACGCAAGCTTGGCCAGCGCTGCATCCATATCCATCATGCGACCTTCGTTTGCCTTGCAAGCTGCGTCATAAACGATAAGTTCGGCTGCCCGTCGACGCAATTCCATATCAGCCAGTTTGAATGCTACCCCCTGAAATTTCCCGATGGTCTGATTAAACTGTTTGCGCTCCGCAGCATAGGTACAGGCTAGTTCAAAAGCCCTGTCACAGCGCCCCAGACAAATTGCAGCAACCTGTAAACGGGTATTGCCAAGCCAGTCATTGGCCACTTCAAATCCCCGGTCTACCTGGCCCAGAACCTGGCTTGCGGGTATGCGGCAATGATCGAATTCAAGAATGCAATTGTGGTAACCACGATGGGAAACACTGTCATAACCCTTCCGTACAGTAAATCCCGGGGCTCCCATATCGACCAGAAAGGAGGTTATCTTCTTACGTGGCCCTCTGGCAGTTTCTTCGACCCCGGTGGCAGCAAATAATATAACAAAATCAGAAACATCAGCATGGCTGATAAAATGTTTGGATCCGTTGATAACAAAGTAATCTCCATCGGCTTCGGCGCGGCAAGACATTGATCGCACATCTGACCCGGCTCCTGGTTCTGTCATTGCAAGACAATCTGTTTTTTCACCACGGATACAGGGAAACAGATATTTTTCCCGTTGCTCGCCAACACAGGCCTGTAGAATATTACTGGGCCTGGCCACGGTATACTGTAATGCATAGCTCGCCCGCCCCAGTTCCCGATCCAATAAGGCCATGGACAGCGAATCGAGTCCACCTCCACCAAGTTCCTGTGGCATATTCGCCGCGTACAGCCCTAACTCCAGAGAACGATCAACGACCTGCTGGCGTAGCTCCGGACGCAGTTGACCAGACTTTTCTACTTCCATCTCATAGGGATAGAGTTCTTCTTCAACGAATCGTCTGGTGGTTTCCACCAGCATTTGCTGCTCTTCTGTCAGGGAGAAATTCATATGATGACTAATTGGGTTTATTGATCGAGTCCACCTACACTCTCCAGGTGGCCATCTACGGAGATATACTGCCCGGTAATTTTTGACGCCGCTCTGGATCCGAGAAACAAGGCCGTCTGGGCGATATCTTCGGGCTGAATAAACGTACGCAGTGACACGCTGCGGGTATAGGCATTACGCACCGCATCCTCACTCATATTCTTCTGCTGTGCTTCATCGGCGATCACTTTATCCATTCGCTCACCATCCACGCTGCCTGGACAGATAGCATTGGCACGAAGACCAAAGGGCCCCAATTCCATTGCCAGCGACTTGGTAAAACCGATTACAGCCCATTTTGCCGCCGCATAGGGTGAACGTAAAGGATATCCATGCCATCCGGCTGTGGATGAGAGGTTGATGATTGAGCCGTTGTGCTGCTGCTTCATCGCCGAAACCGCATATTTGCAACAAAGAAATGTAGACTGTAAATTGACTTCCATACAGCGCTGCCAGTCGACCAGTAGTAATTCTTCCACTGGGCCAGTGGGGCCCTTGATACCTGCGCAGTTAATCAGGATATCAATGCCGCCAAATTTTTCTCGCTGAAGTTCAAAAACTGACTGCACGGCAGTTTCGTCAGAAACATCGGCCATGGAAGTTTCCACAGATTGATATTTCCCCGTTAATTGCCTGAACCTGTCCATTGCATCCGGATCAATGTCCACAATATGAATCATGGCCCCTTCGGAGGCGAATGCCATTGCGATGGCACGGCCAATACCACTGGCCCCCGCAGTTATGAGAACCCGACTATCCTGGAATCTATCCTGCATAGATCGAGACTTGAAGCAAGAATTTTAGACCAATAAACGCTAATCCAAACATATTAGCCTCTGTTTTTGAGATTTAAACGTAGACGCACCTCCGCAGGCGTTTGAATATTGACATTCATCAGCCCAAGAATATTTGCCGCTCTCTCTACCAGTTGCGCATTTGTCGCCAGAACTCCTTTGGTCAAATAGAGGTTGTCTTCCAGACCTACCCGTACGTTACCCCCGGCGAGTAACGCCATGGCTACATAAGGCAGCTGATTTCGTCCAATAGAAAAGGCAGAAAACTCTGCACCCTGTGGTAACTGATTGACCAACGCCATCAACGTACCCGGATCATCCGGAGCACCGTATGGAATACCCATACACAGCTGTATCATGACTGGATCTTCGATCAGTCCTTCCCGGATCATTTCTTTGACAAAAACAAGGTGGCCAGTGTCAAATACCTCCAGCTCCGGCCTTACCCCAAGTTCCTGGACCCGTTTTGCCATGGTTTTCAGCATTCCCGGGGTGTTGGTCATCACATAATTGCTTTCTGCAAAATTCATCGTGCCGCAGTCCAGTGTGCAGATTTCCGGTAATAGCTGCTCGACATGAGCGAGGCGTTCGAGGGGGCCCACCATATCGGTACCGGATGAATCCAACGGCAAAGGGCTTTCTCCCGGACCAAATACCATATCACCACCCATACCGGCGGTGGTATTGATAATGACATCAGTTTCGCTGTCACGAATACGCTCTACCACCTCGGCAAACAACTTCGGGTCGCGGGCACCCATACCGGTCTCGGGATCGCGCACATGTACATGGGCGATGGCAGCACCCGCCTTCGCTGCTTCGATGGCAGAAGTAGCTATTTGTGATGGAGTAACCGGAATATCCGGATGTTTTCCAATGCTGTTACCTGATCCGGTAACTGCGCAAGTTATAAAGGCATTAAAGTTCAATTTCCGGTCTCCGGTGATGGGTCAATATTGGGCCGACTTTGCCTGTTAGTAACAGTGGATTCAAGAGAAATTTGCGACATGTTCAGGAAATATAGCGAACTTTATTATGGTTAGCTGCAAACCGTTTCTTATGCTTTGTATTCAATTCAAACCCGGATCTGGTTTTGCCATTCGAAGCTACAATGGTATAATGATTGTCTTATACGAACGCCTTAAATTAGCCTTTATGAGCACCCAGAC
>CAYOGN010000036.1:0-6518 GCA_964403545.1 uncultured Gammaproteobacteria bacterium | reverse complement strand
TATGCCGCAACCCAGGGTCCAAGGCTGGAAACCGCTGCCGAAATCAATCGATTGGAAAATGATGGTGCGGATATCGTAGGTATGACAGGTATGCCAGAAGCCTCTCTGGCGTGTGAGCTATCATTGGACTATGCCTGTGTTGCTATCGTGGTCAATGCTGCAGCTGGTAGAGGCTCAGGGCCTATTTCAATGGAATCAATCAGAGAGGTTCTCGCAACCGGATCTGATCAGCTATTGAAAATTCTCGAGTATTTTTAATCTGCATTGCTCTCAGGCCAGACTGTCACAATGGCACCGAATTTTGGATGATCAAAATAGTGTATCTCTTTAAACTTCATTCGCCTTTTTTCGTTGATAAAGTAACTTGGAACCTCGACTTCGGAATCAATGTCGATTAACGCAAGGTTAAGATCGACAAATATCAGCGTCGTTTTATATACCTTGATAAATCCTTCAAGTCTGTCAGTGGTGCCGACCTCAATGGCGGGTGCCTGCTGAAAGAATTCCGCGGGTTGGGTCCATTTGATGGATTGAAGTACGCTATATCCGGAGTTAAGCAACGCGGTTTCCACCTCTCTTAACCGATCCACTCCAGATTCAAGCGGAAATTCAATAGATCGTGAAGCCAGTTCCCGTAAAGCTTCCTGATGGTCCAATCCCTGGTTTGAGCCCAGGTGCCATTGCTCTTCAGTTTCTGATGATATATTGGTCCGTTCAAATACAATAAGTTCCAGTTCATAGTCCCGTGCGGATGCTACAGAACTCAGAATCAACACTGTTCCTGCCATCATCAACAATTGAATCAACTTGACCATATAAAGAGGTACCCGGTTTTTTGGCGTGTAGGGCAATAGTATACCTGTCTGATGTGTTTATTCAGATAGTCCGGCAGCTAACAGGTCGATTAATTTTTCACAGCCATCCAGTCTGTCTGCTGCGTCTTCAAAATCACCTTTAATTTTCATCGCGCTGGGCCCGGCTAACTGGTAACGATGTGGATTTTGTTGAATCAGGGAAAAAATGACAGAAGGATCAATATTAAGTTTCGAATGAAACTCGATGGTTCCACCCTTGTCGCCGACTTCCATTTTACTGATACCGATTCGCTCTGAAGACAATCGCATGGAAGTCAACCGAAACAGATTCTTACTGGCGACAGGTAGCAGACCAAATCGGTCTATTACCTCGATTTGCAGTTCTTTCAGTTGCTCCTGGTCTGGTGCGCTGGCGATGCGCTTGTAAAGAATCAGGCGGGTATGCGCATTGCCCAGAAAATCTTCAGGAAACAAAGCCGGAATATGGAGCTCCAAACTTGCGAATCGTTCAGGTTGTTCAATTTTTGCAGGCAGTTTATTATTTTTAATGGACTGGACGGCCATCGCCAGATACTCACTATAAAGACTAAATCCTACATCATCAATACTGCCGCTTTGCGTTTCTCCGAGTAGTTCCCCAGCGCCCCGAATTTCCAGATCGTGAGTGGCAAGGGTGAATCCTGATCCTAAATCTCTCATAGAATCAATTGCTTCTAAACGCTTCTTCGCGTCACTTGTGATTATTTTTCTATCCGGTACTAACAGGTAGGCGTACGCCTGATGGTGTGATCTGCCCACCCGTCCCCGCAGTTGATGCAACTGCGCCAGGCCAAATTTATCGGCTCGATGAATAATAATGGTATTGGCACTGGGGATATCGATACCACTTTCAATTATTGTAGTACAAACCAGAATATTAAAACGCTGGTGATAAAAATCCTGCATGACTCGCTCCAGCTGCACCGCACCCATCTGACCATGTCCATAGTTAACATTCGCTTCCGGTACCAGTTCTTTTAATTCCGTTACTGCACGTTCGATCGTACGAACATCGTTGTGAAGAAAATATATCTGACCACCGCGACGAATCTCACGCAAGCATGCCTCACGGATCAGGCCCCGATTCCAGTCGCGAACAAAAGTTTTTATCGATAACCTGGACGAAGGAGGTGTTGCAATGATTGAAATTGAACGCAGGCCCGATAGGGTTATATTGAGCGTTCGGGGTATTGGTGTTGCCGTCAGCGTCAGGATATCCACCTGGCTCCTGAGTCTTTTTATTTTTTCTTTCTGGCGTACACCGAACCGCTGTTCTTCATCGATAATCAGTAACCCCAAATCCCTGAATTTAATGTCGTCCTGTAATAGTCGATGGGTGCCAATGACGATATCCGGTTGGCCGGTTTTCATCGAATCAATAATACGCGCAGCTTCTTTTTTGGTTCGAAATCGTGAAAGTAATTCTACAGATACGGCCAGATCGGCAAAGCGGTCAGTGAATGTCTGAAAGTGCTGCTGGGCGAGCAATGTAGTGGGAACAAGCATGACAACCTGTTTTTTGTTTTGAATCGCAATGTAGGCTGCGCGCAGGGCGACTTCGGTTTTGCCAAACCCGACATCGCCACAAACCAGTCGATCCATGGGATCTGATGACACCATATCAGAGAGAACTTCTTCGATTACCCGCTCCTGGTCAGCCGTTTCTTCAAATGGGAAACGGCTGACAAATGCATCATAGTCTTCACGATCAATGACCATCCTGATACCGCTACGCGCATTTCGCATAGCCTCAATCTCAAGTAATTCAGCGGCGACATCGTATGCTTTTTCTCGTGCTCTTTTTTTCGCTTTTTGCCATTGATCGGATCCAAGCTTGTGCAGCGGTGCTGTTTCCGGGCTGCCGCCAACAAATCTCGATATACGGTTCAGGGACAGAATCGGGACATACAGCTTATCTTCATTCTGGTATTCAATTAACAGGAACTCCGTTTCTTCTCCATATACATCCAGATTTTGTAGCCCTCGATAGCGCCCGACACCATGATCAATATGCACCACAGGGTCGCCAGCATTGAGTTCAGCGAGCGAACGAATGAGTGTGGCTGGATCCCGTGCATGATCCTTGCGCCGTCGACGCTGAAACACTTTTTCACCATAAAGCTGACTTTCAGTAATGATTTCAAGTCCGAGATTCGGCAAGTTTAATCCACGTTCAAGGGGCGCAACGCAGATTCCCAGGGTATCCTTTCGGTCGAGGAAGTCATTTAGATTGACGAAAGGTTCAGCAATTTTGTCGTGATTAATGAGCATACTTTCCATCGCCTCACGCCGTCCTGCGGTTTCAGTAGCAATTAATATTTTTGAATTTGCCTGATCTATATATTCGAGAAATAGACCATAGGGAGAATCCTCTCTGGGGTTAACCGGTAGCTGTTTTCCGGAACGGGTAGGTGCCTTCCAGTCTTTTCCGGTTTGGTTCCCGGGATAATGGACGATGCGGGAATAATTTTGGAACTGATCGGTTAACTGGCCAGGGTCAAGATAAAGCGTCTCAGGGGCCAATACTTTTCTTTGCAGATCGTAGTTGGCGTTAGCATATCTATCCTGGATCTCGGCCCAACGAGTGCGATTATTGTCACTCAGTGAGTCCTCGTGAATCCAGAGGGTATTCGCTGGCAAGTAGTCAAATAACGTAGCAGTATGTGGAAAGAAAAGCGGGAAGAAAAACTCAGTGCCTGCTGGAGTATGCCCTTCGCTGACTTCATTGTAGACCGTTTGTTTCCGTGGATCTCCTTCAAAATTTCGCCGAAAAGCCTGGCGAAAGGTCGTTATTCCCTGCTCGGTCATCGGAAATTCCCGTGCTGGTAACAGTTCGATTTGCTCGATAAGCCGGGTAGAGCGCTGGCTATCGGGATCAAAAAAACGAATTGATTCTACCTCATCGTCAAACAGGTCTAAACGAAATGGCGATTCAGCGCCACTTGGATAAACGTCAATCAATCCTCCTCTAACGGCGAATTCTCCAGGAGAAATAACCTGACTGACGCTGACGTAGTTTGCATTGATGAGTTGCTCCCTTAGAGAGTCAATATTGATGTGGTCACCGTTTTTGATGGAAAAACTGTGACCAACTACATAATCCATGGGTGGTAGTCGCTGAATCAGATTTTCACTACTTGTTAACAAAACACCTCGCATGGGTGACTGTAGTCTCGATAGCAATCGCAATCTTTCCGAGGTGATATCCTGGTGTGGGGAAAAGACGTCATAAGGTAAGCACTCCCAGCTCGGAAAATGGATGACTTCCTGGTTTCCCGGTTTTGCATTGCGCCGATCAAACTGATTTTGATAAGGGTGATTGAGGTCGGGAACGGGATTGCTACCATCACTACCGAGAAAGAATCGAATTTCGGTTTCGACAATCTGCAATTGGCGTGGGTCATCCATGACCAATAAAATGAGACCATTATGAAGCTGCGCGGCCTCAGCGATCGCCAGACCCAGTGATGCACCATGCAGGTTTGTCCAGCTAATTACCGATTTGTCTGTGGGAACAGGTGGGTTTAGATGTAGCACTTCGGACATGGTTGCGGTATATGCTGGATGACATACAATTGGGGCGCGCATTTTAACCGTACTACGGGAAAAGCCCAAACCATCTTTCGTGAATAACAGTGGATAAATCCAGAATCTGGTGTGTCATTCCCGCCGCTGGTGTCGGATCTCGTATGCAGGCGGATCGACCCAAGCAGTATCTTGTGCTCGGTAATAAAACCGTACTGGAGTGGACTATAGATGCCATTACCCGTTCGGCGGATATAAGCGGGATCGTGGTTGGAATTGCCACAACAGACGCCTGGTTTCAATCCCTTGGGCTGGATAAAATATCAGATATCTGGATCACGGAAGGTGGTGAGGAAAGAGCGCATACGGTGTTGAACTGTATAAATTACTTACAACGAACCGCTGGTGCAATGGCATCTGACTGGTTGTTGGTTCACGATGCGGTGAGGCCGTGCGTATCCAGCGATGATATTAGCCGCCTGATTCATGTATGCCGGCAACAAAATCGTGGAGGACTGCTCGGTTGTGAAATCGTCGATACGGTGAAGAGGGTGGATAAATGTAATCAAGTGATCGCCACAGAACCAAGGTCCGGATTGTGGCGTGCAATGACACCGCAAATGTTTCCCCTGGGAGAACTCGATAGCGCACTGAAAATTTCTTTGGAGAATAAAAACATTTCCACTGATGAGTCTGCAGCCATGGAGATGACAGGTATGCAGCCATTGATGATAGAAGGCAGGGCCAGCAATATCAAGATTACCCGGCCGGAAGATCTTGATATTGCCAGAGTGAACCTTGAATTATGAGCTTGCGCATTGGCAATGGTTACGATGTACATCGCCTGATAGCAGGTCGACCGTTAATCCTTGGTGGTGTCTCCATAGACTGGCATTTGGGTCTGGAGGGCCATTCTGATGCTGATGTGTTACTCCATGCATTGTGCGATGCCTTGCTGGGTGCCGCAGGCCTGGGCGATATTGGCCAGCATTTCCCGCCTTCTGACAAGCAATTCAATAACATGGATAGTCGGAAATTTGTCAGAAAAATTATGCTGCTACTGAACCAGGATAACTGGAAATTGGTCAATGTAGATTGTACGATCGTTGCCGAAAAGCCAAAACTTGTAAAGTATTTACCGGAAATGACGCAAAATATTGCACAAGATCTTCAACTTCAGCCCTTCCGGGTAAATATCAAGGCTACCACTACCGAAGGTCTTGGATTCTGTGGTCGGGAAGAAGGAATGGCGGCCTGGGTTAATGTTCTGATTTCACAAGATTGATGAGATGGCTCCGGCAATAATCGCCTAATTATTTTGACTAACCACGTCACATTCAACAAAATGTCCTTTATTTAATTCTCTCGATTCAGGATGGTTTATCGCACAGCGGGGCTCGGCCATTGAACAACGAGTGTTGAATCGACACCCATCGGGCAAATTCATCGGACTCGGAATGTCACCGGTAAGCATGATTTGTTCGCGCTTTCGGGTTGGATCAGCCACCGGTATTGCGGATAATAATGCACGCGTATAGGGATGCTGTGGATTGCCAAATAATTCATCCCGACTGGCAAACTCTACTATTCGTCCAAGATACATAACCGCTACTTTATCGCATACATGATCCACCACTGCCAGGTTATGTGAAATAAATAATAAGGCTAAATCCATTTCCTTTTGAATTTGTTTGAGCAGATTCAGTATTTGCGCTTGAACTGAGACATCAAGCGCTGATACGGGTTCATCGCAGACGACAAATTTTGGTTTCAGAATCAGAGCCCGTGCGATGCCAATTCGCTGTCGTTGACCACCAGAAAATTCATGTGGAAAGCGATCCATCGCGTTAGGCGGCAAACCCACTAGCTTAAGCATCTCCCCCACATCGTGTCGACGAGAGCCTTTATCTCCGATATTGTGAATGACTAATCCTTCTGCAATACTGTCTCCAACTGGTATCCGTGGATCAAGCGCGGAGAACGGATCCTGAAAAATTATTTGAATTTGTTTTGCGTGTTCAAAATTACCTTTCTTTTCATCAATCACGAAAGGTTTGCCATCGAACCGGATACTTCCTGCAGTCTGTTTGGACAGACCTACGAGAATGCGACCCAATGACGATTTTCCACAACCGCTTT
>CAYOGN010000035.1:0-13399 GCA_964403545.1 uncultured Gammaproteobacteria bacterium | reverse complement strand
TCTCGATCGTTACAGGGCTCGTCCGGGTGGAAACAAGATTCTTTTTGTCAATCCTGCAAAGCCCAAGGGTGTATCCCGGTTATTTGAGATTGCGGGCGCGCGCCCGGATTACCGGTTCGTCATTCTGCAAAGCAGGAGCCTGGGCGTTGAATGGAAGAAATTTATATTTGAAGAATTTCGCGCCTGTGGAAACATAGAGTGGTTGCCTGCCACCCAGGATGTCAGACCTGTATTGTCCGAATCCGCGTTGTTACTGCTACCACGGACTTATCCGGAAGGTTTCGCAAGAATAATATGTGAATCGCAGTCAGCGGGTCTCCCTGTATTGGGACTGGACTTTGGTGCCGTTCCTGAAAATATCGGGCCAGGAGGAAGTGTATTTCCAGTGGGTGCACCTGTGAACGACTGGTTGCGTGAACTGGACAGGCTGATGAAAGATGAAACCTACCGGGCAAGGTTGAGCGAAAAGGCGGTTTACCACTCCTGCCGAGCGGAAATAAACCCGGTTTCCGTATTAAACCTGTTTCTTGAAATTCTGACCAACCATGTCAGGTCGCAGCTGAACAGGCAATATTATGGTACCGGATAGGATAACAACCAATTATGTCCTGCCAAAAGATTGCATTCATTCACTATGGAAAAGTGGCAGGACGCTTTATCAACAATTACCTGAACCATAATATCCTCGGTAGCCCAACCGAACCCATTGAGCGACAGAACTACAAGAAGCTGAATTCATGGAACATGCAGTTTTCCCTTGGCCGTGACTGGACGGACGGTGAATTGTTTGAAATCGCCATCGATAGATCCGACTACCAGCTACCGAATCCTGGGCAACTAAAGGTACACAATAGCCTGTGGAATCATGGCTACCTGGATCGCCAGTTTGTACACAATCATCATATCAACTGGACATTGAACTCGGTTCGAGAATTTAATCGAAATGGCTGGTTGACATTCATGTTTTTAAAAGACCCTGTGGAATTATTGCTGTCTCTCTATTTCTGGGGGCGAGATTCGATCGTCTCTGGCGCCATATCCGCCCAGATATTCGAGCCGGCTTATCTTCTTGACCTCACATTGGATGAATTTTTGGTTGAAATTGTCAAATGCGACAATAACACCAGAAGGATTTACAATTTGCCTGACTATATCCGGGAAGTCAGCCATGTAGCGAAATTTTCTACTGAAAACTTCACCCTCTTTCTGGATAAGCAGTTTGAACATGAATTCAGTGAAGACAGGGTTGATGCCAAATGGCGGTATCCAAGTTCAAACAAGGGCATTGATCACTATCTGGCTTCGGGAGAAATTAGTCAAGAGACAATTGACTACCTTTCCAGCGTTGATGAGATTGCCGAATTCAGAGATTTTCTGTCCAGTGATTCTCCACGGTAAAACTGTTTTCAGGAATCCATATGTTAACAAGATTGGAAATCACGGATTATGGCGCAATGTGAAAAGCAGCACATCGCGATGATCGGGACAGGTAGAACCGGAAGTTCCCTGATCTGGACATTGATGGAAAGGGTCGATCATCTGGAACTTACGCAGCCCAAGGAGTATCTAAATTATCGTGCCGAATTGTCACTAAAAGAATTGATAAAAAATCGTCCCTACGGATCTGTAGTGATGACCCATGTCAAGATTGCCGAGTATCTGTATCAAGATTCGAGGATTGATATTAATGGACGGAGTATGACGCTGATTGAAACCATCAGTTGGCTTAAAGAGCTTGGATTTACCAGATTCATTCATCTTTACAGGGCAAATCTGCTACGTTGGCTTTTATCTCGTTTGCGTAGTTCGGAACCCGGTTACGGTGGAAAAATCTTGTTTTTGCACAAGAACCAGAAACGGAATGCATCCAAAGCACCGCTGCGTGTTGACTGTGAATACATGCTGCTACATATGAAACAATGCAGGGAAATAACAGACAGCCTGCGCGGTATTCTGGCCATTGAGGACAGTCTCGACATAATCTATGAATGCGACCTGATGGACGATTCCATGGTTGGGTACAGGAAGATTCTGCAGTTCGGAAAACTGTCGTCAGACCACCTCCCCCAAACATCACTAATGCGGACCAACCCTTACAAGGTAAGGGATGTTGTGGAAAATTTCGGAGAGCTTGAAGATGCGTTCAGACATACACGATGGGAATGGATGCTGGACTACTAGCAGAACATGGCTCATCCCTGAAACACATGGTAATACCTGTTAATCATTCGATTCAAAGTTATTAAATTTGGCCATCTTGTTAAACTTGTACAATTATTTTCGCTGATTTTTTTCAATAAATCAGGGGCCAGCATAGTGTTTATCATAACCTGCAGTAATGCTACAGTTGACACAACTTTGACCTGACGGTAATGCTTTTTGAAGTACGAGTATTATAAACATCGGCCCCTTAATAAAAGGGAACTTCGGCGTTTGCGTTTATCCATCCAACTTGAAATCCGGCTAAATTCACCAAATTATGGCAAAGTCGATGGCCATCATTTTACGCAACCTAACGTATATTCACCGTGCGATACTGAGCAGTCAATACCGCCGGTAGAATTATTGCTGGGGCTCTTCCATGACAATGCTGGCGAATTCCATCGCCAATCATTTGACTGGTTATTTAGTTATGCAAACCCACGAATATTACGTCGACTAATAGATTTGCTCACCAACAGGCCTGCTCAGCCTGGAAGGTTTGGCATGCTCCAGAAAAGCGATCCGTCAAATTTGCTGCCATCTGATTACTTTTCTCCCGACTTGCAGCGATTCCAGCGGTCTCGGGGTAAGCCAGAAAATGCATTGGTGTGTCTTTCCGTAAATGGCCGTATGAACATGCCAATACAGTATTTTCATCTTTTAGTCGCGGAGAAATTTGATCTGATCCTGTATCTTCGTGATGACAGACGATTAAAATACCGGAGGGGGATTCCAGGTCTTGGAAGTAACATTGAAGCGCTGGCCAGCACCATAAGACACCATATTCCTGAAAATTGCCACACGGCTATGCTATCTTATTCCTCAGGCGGCATCGCAGCCACGAGGATAAGTCAAGAACTGGATATGGATAAGCTGGCACTCTTTTCTCCCTTATTTTATTTCAAGGATATCGCTGCTTTAGATAGCGATCTCACGGTGGGAAACACTATGTCGCGACTTTATTTCGCCAGAAATCATCCCATCGACCGGGAGCTATCGGATATATGGGCAGAAACCCGATTTGGAGATTCTATTCGCTGGTTGGAAATCGGTCATCATGGCACGCTAAACCATTTTGTTTGTTACGATCAGGAATTTTGGAACCTGATAAGCTGGTTGGCTGGAAACAATGAGGACTAGTTCCTTATCGAATTGATTGCCTATTGAGGAAACGACTGACCGATTTCTATTTTGAACCAAAATAAGAACCCATGTTCGGTCTGTTAGCGCTCAAGCACTTGAGAATGTCTTTATTTTGTAAATATTTATATATCAGTTTGGTATGGCTATCCAAGTAGAAATTTTTGAGCGGGAACGGTAATTTGTCAATCAACACAGACAAGATAGTGAGAGAGGAATTCAGAAACCTGTTACCAGATGACTACCAGGGGGATTTTGCTACGATCCCATTGGCTGAACTCGGTGTAGACTCACTGGATTTTTTTGAGGCCATTATTGTTCTTGAAGAAGACCATGGAATTATCATCCCTATTACTGAACTGCACAGCACCATTACGCTGAACGATATTCTTGAACGGTTCTATACGAAGGAATGAACATCGATGCAGCAGCTTGACGTAATTCGCAAACTGGACGAGGCATTTACCAACAGGTCCATTTACCACCATGCCGGTCTACGCGGACTGACGCATTTCAGGGATACTGCCCAATCAACCACTCTCGTCCTCGATCTTTCGGCAAGTAGAGAGATATTGCTATCCAGTGCTTTTCACGCTTTCAACTATTTTGATGCTGGATATCAACGGGCAATGGAATCCGGAAACAGCCTGGAAAATATCAGAGTTTTTTTTGATTCCAGCCCGGTTTTCAAGGAAGGGGAAGCCCATCTTGAAATACGCAAAGCATTTCAAAAACGACTTAACCAGCAAATCGAACCCCTTGAAGTGATGGCCCCTACGATCCAGGCAGCGATTAAAAAGCGCGCCCACCGAATTCATTCGGCACTGGATTTTTCAAACGCCATTGTGATGCATTGCATGGTTGCAATTTTGCACAACATGGGTTGTCGGTCTATAAGGCCTGCCATTCACGCACTGCGGAGCCGTAGCAACGTGTTCTACTACCACTATCATCTACAGCGCCATCGCAAGGCAAATTCAGTTCTGGCCATGATGCAGAAAAGTCTCGATTCATTGCCGGGTACTCAGCCCGATGAAAATATCCGGTTTATCTGTCAGAGTCTTTTATTGATGGGCTTTGAACCGTTAGTGGCGACGATATGTGCCCAAGTGTGCAAAATTAGTGATACCCCGAGAAATTCGACTCTACAAGGAATTTGCCCGGTATCTTTCGTGTCCCGTACTTGTATGGAGCCGATATCCCTGGGCGCACACCAGTTTGATGCCGGTGACATCTGTTATGTTTCACTGATGCCAGCGAGAGATGAAAGCGTTTCGGATGCCCTGGCATTTGGTGCTGGCTTGCATGTCTGTATGGGTAAAAAGCTAGCCGAGTTGATCATTAGACTGGCCCGGCATATCGCCACAGAGGAATTCAGAGATGGATTTTCTGATGAGCCGAAAATTTCGCCCGATGGAGCGTTTCTCTCATTCACCAATAAATAAGTGGGAGCTATAGTGAATCGAGCAGGTTCTGGGGATGCGTTACTTCACTGCGCCGTACGCGAAATATTAATGTTACGGGGTCTTTGTCGGGCAGGTCAGTACCCCAGGTCGTGCAGATATAGCCTGGTTTCAACTTGTAGATAAAGGGTTTCGTTGAGCCAGTATGTATCGAGATAGTAGTAACGCGCAGCAAATTTGGTCTTACTATTTGAAAAAATGGACGAAGTGGAATCATTTGCGAACAGTGAGTTCGCCGGTTACTTGCGTACTTTGTATCTTGCTATTAACAAATCAATATTAATCTGTAAGACTATACTGATTGCTTGACAAGACACATTGATTCGCTGGTGAGACCAGAAAGCTGTTGATCTCAAGCAATGTAAATTGGCTTGATTTTTTGGAACCTGAATTTTAATATGAATCAAATTTATCGCAAAGCAACAGAAAGTGATATTCCAGCTATCGTCAATTTATTGTTCGATGATGATTTGGGGGCCTCGAGAGAAGATTTATCAGAGCCGTTAAATCCCCACTATATTGGCGCTTTCCATAATATTGAAAAAGATCCAAATAATGAACTAATAGTTGTTGAGGACAGTGGTGAAGTGGCCGGAGTATTACAACTGACATTTATTCCTTATTTAACCCACATCGGTTCGTGGCGCTGCCTGATAGAGAGCGTGAGAATACACAAGAATTTTCGAGGGCAAGGGCAGGGAGCGAATATTATTAATTGGGCCATTTCTCGTGCCAGGGAAAGGAAATGCGGTATCGTACAATTAACATCTGATAAACAGCGTCCGGATGCTTTGAGGTTTTATCATTCACTCGGGTTTCAGGCAACCCATGAGGGTTTTAAACTCAAACTATAATCCTCTTGTAAAAACTTGTAGAAATGAACAGCCTGGTTATCATTGTGTACTTCTGGCATCATAATCACAATCACCAGTTGTAATGGAGGGGAGACCTTCAGCTGATCGATACCCAATAGTTCAGCTATCACTTATGGCTTTAGTCAACGAAATCAATTCGCTGATATTGTCATAGTTGATTATTCCGCTTAGACGACTGTTTTCCTTTACCGCTATCAGTTTGCAGGCAGTGGTCTGAAAGCGTTTGAAAACTTCCTCCAGATTTTCGTCTATGTTTGCTTCTGCGAATTCCTGCGACATAAAAATGCCCACAACACCGAGTTCACCAGACTCCCGCAGACCTGTGAGTAGTCTCTCCTGGGTCAGGACACCAATCATTGTTTGCCCACGCAGAACCGGGAAGTCTTTTTGTGAACCCTCCAGGGTCAGATTGACGACGTGGCCGAGAGAATCATCTTCGGCAAGGGTATGAAACTCCGTCAGCATTGCCCGCCTCACCGGTACCTCACTGATTATCGATTTCATTTCCGCGTATCCGGCCTCTCCGGCGGCGCCGATCCATATAAATATAGCGATGAAAACGAGCCAGGGGTTACCCATCAAACCAAGAAAACCAAGCCCGAATGCAAGACCCTGGCCGATTGAAGCTGCCAGTCGGGTAGCTCGCAGATGCGGCATATACAAACTGAGGGTGGCACGTAGCACTCTTCCGCCATCCATAGGAAAGGCAGGCAGTAAATTGAACACGCCCAATATCAGGTTGATTGTCATCAGCTGCAGCAGCATCGAACCACCAGCGACAAGATCTTTATCGATAGATTCTTCAGTGAACTGGATCCGGTCGGATTCACCCGGCATCAGTAACCAGAGCAGCAATGCAATAAACAGATTGACCGCGGGCCCTGCCAGTGCAATCAGGATTTCATGGCGTGGATTTTCCGGCATCGACTCCAGGCGGGCAACACCACCGATAGGCAGCAGGGTAATATCACGGGTAGCGATACCGTAGCGGCGAGCGGTAAGCGCATGGCCGAATTCGTGCAGGATTACGCAGCTGAATAAAGCAAGGATAAATGCCACTCCGTTGAATACAGCGACCAGCGTGCCGGCGTTCTGCCAATACATCATCGCCACCCATATCAGCAAAAGGAAAAACGTGGAATGAACTCTCACCTCTATCCCGGCAACACGGCAAATAGAAAACGACCATTTCATATCATTGATTCTTCAAGCACCATCGTTTTCATTAATCATGACTCCAAAGTACTGCAAAAGGAGAATAGCATAGTTGGGTTCCCCGGATCATGTCTGTAACAGAAGCTGCGACCTGTGTGACCCGGTGGCTCAGCTTTGGTGTCGCCCGCTCATTCAGGTTTTCAACCTGTTGTTCCCGGGATCATAAAGCGGTTTCAACTGCAATTCGCAGTCAAAACGCTCGGTGGCTATTTCCAGTTCAAAACCTCCTGAATGGAGGTATTCCTGATCTATCCCGTCCGGACATCGAACATAACCGAATCCAATGTTGGTATTAACCGTATAGCCCCAACCGGCACTGGATAACCAGCCCACACGCTTGCCATCCCGATAGATTGTTTCCCTTCCGAGCAGGATAACGTCCTTGTCCGGGAGGGTGAAGCAAGCCAGGACTTTGCTGAGTAACTGCTGCTTTTGCTCGATGATGGCATCGCGACCAACAAACTGTCGATCATTTGACAGATTTACTGCCCATCCAAGTCCGGCCTCTAGCGGTGTGTAGTCCGGGCCAATATCGGCCCCCCAGGCACGGTAGCCTTTTTCCAGGCGTAGTGATTCAATAGCGCGATATCCGGCATTGACGATATTAAAATCTTTGCCTGCCGTCATCAGTGCTTCGTATACCGTGACCGCGAATTCTACTGGCATATGGAGTTCCCATCCCAACTCACCTACATAGCTGACCCGTATTGCTCGCACCGGGGCCCCAAGGATTGAAATCTCGCGCATTTGCCCGAACGGGAAGTTGTGGTTTGACAGGTCGTTTCCTGTCAGAGACTGCAATACATCTCTGGCCCATGGGCCCATCAATGACAACACTGCCCATGATGATGTCACATCGTCAATTCTGACATCGTCTGCTGGTGACAAGTGTTGTTTGATCCAGTTGAAATCATGGGTAGCAAACCCCGTGCCCGTCACCAGGTAGTATTCCTTTTCGGCTATTCTGGTTACGGTCAGATCTGATTCAATTCCCCCTCGTGTATTCAACAGTTGGGTATAGATAACAGAACCCACAGGGCGATAAATGGTATTGGCGCAGATGCCGGACAGGGCCCGGGTTGAATCATTTCCACTGACGCGGAACTTGGCGAATGAGCTTTGATCAAAAAGCGCTACACGCTCGCGCACTGCTCGATGTTCTTCCCCTACGGATGCAAACCAGTTTTGTCTTCCAAAGCTGTATTCGTCCACCGGAGACTGGCCATCAGTGGCGAACCAGTTTGGTCGTTCCCAGCCGAGTTTCTCACCGAAACAGGCGCCTTGTGCCTTTAACGACGGGTACAGGGGAGATCGTCGACAGGGGCGGCAGGTACTATTCTCTTCGAATGGCCAGGCCATGGTGTAGTGTCGGGAATAGGCTTCCAGGGTGCGTTTTCGTACCCATTCAACGTCACCATGAGGGTGACCAAAGCGGCGGATGTCCACTGGCCACAGATCAAATGGCGGTTCACCCTTCAATATCCATTCCGCCAACGCCATGCCTGCTCCGCCTCCTGAAGCGATTCCGAAGGCATTGAATCCGGCTCCGATAAAGATGTTTTTTTGTTCCGGCGCTTCGCCAAGAATGAAATTCCCGTCCGGGGTAAAACTTTCCGGACCATTGATCATTTCCCTTATTCCGGCCTGCTCCAGCGCGGGAACTCGTTTCACAGCCTGCATCATCAAAGGTTCAAAATGATCCCAGTCGTTATCCAGCAGTGTGAAGCTGAACCCTTTGGGAATACCTTTCCGGGCCCAGGATATGGGGTTTGGTTCATATCCGCCCATCACCAGGCCACCCACATCTTCTTTAAAGTAGGTCAGGCGGTCCGGGTCTCGCAGCGTCGGAAGGTCAGCCGATACCTGATCAATTTTTTCGGTAATAAGATATTGATGCTGTACCGATACCAGCGGTACATTTACCCCCGCCAGTTGTCCGACTTGTCGTGACCATTGACCAGCACATATGGCGACCTGTTCGCAGCGTATTACGCCTGCTGAAGTTTGCACGAGATGTAACCCGTTTTCCTTTTTGTCGAGCCCACTGCTGTCAATTCCGGTAACCATAACCTCTTCGCATATTTGAACCCCGGCTTTGCGTGCGCCGCTGGCGAGAGACCGGGTAATATCCGAAGGATTGACTTGCCCGTCGGTGGGCAAAAATGCTGCCCCGATCAGGTCTGAAATATCCATCAAGGGCCATAAATCCAGGGCTTCTTTCGGGGTCAGCAATTCCATCTCAAGTCCGAATGAATGGGCCGTTGTGGCCTGTCTTTTCACTTCGGTCCAGCGTTCCTGGTTACAGGCAAGGCGGAGTCCACCATTCATTTTCCATCCGGTTGCGAAACCGGTTTCCTGTTCCAGGCTTTGATATAGTGCTACCGAATAACCCAGTAGCTGAGTGATATTGGCATTGGTACGTAATTGTCCAACCAGGCCCGCCGCATGAAAGGTCGAGCCAGAAGTCAATTTCCCCTGTTCCAACACAATCACATCGTTGCAACCCATTTTGGCCAGGTGATAGGCGGTGGAACAACCAATTATACCGCCTCCAATGATGACGATTCTGGCCTCACCGGGAATTTTTGTTGCTTCACTCATAGGTTATTTTCAAATTCTCATATCGTTACTTGTTCAACTACTTCACTGATTGTTCAGTCCCAACTTCCGTTTTCTTTTTGCTACCCAGGCGCCAATCATGCGATCAGAAATGATTGCGATAAAGGCCACGCAAACGCCGGCAATAATTCCGCGTCCCGTATCCGCTTTTGTCAACGCGATATACACCTCCTGACCAAGTTCACGGGTGCCTACCAACGCGGTGATAACCAGCATTGAAAGTGCCATCATGATAGTTTGATTGATTCCGAGCATGATGTGTGGCAACGCCAGGGGTATCTGCAATTTTCCCAGCAGTTGATTTCGGGTCAAGCCGATTTGTTTCGAAGCCTCTATCAGGTCAGGATCTATTTGCCGAATACCATGGTCGGTATACCGAATCACCGGCGTAACTGCGTAGGCAATGACAGCGAGCATGGCGGCAAAGTCTCCCACTCTGAAGAGCATTACCACGGGCATGAGATAGACAAAACTGGGCAAGGTTTGCAGGGTATCGATCACAACGCTCACAATTCTGTGAACGCGGTCATTACGCGCCGCAAGTACGCCGATTGGAATACCGATGATGCAGGCAATCAGTACCGAGAGACCACAAAGGTAAACGGTGATCATGGCTTTGGGCCACAATCCGACAACCGCGATAAATAGTGCCAGAGCACCGGTCAGGGCGCCTAATCGCCAGCCCGCCAATTGCCATCCACCCAATGTCACTGCTGCCACCACAGCCACCCAGGGTAGTGACAACAGAAATCGCTTGAACGGAATCATGATATTTAACAGCAGGAAATTCTTGATGCTTTCAAGAACGTCATAGAAATTAACATTGATGTAACGAACAAGATCGTCCCAGAATGTTCCGGTGGTCATTTGCCAGCTTTCCGGAAACTCTCGCAGTATTGGCAGGTAGGCGCTCAATGCCCAGGTGAGAGCGGCAATCAAAACGAATATAACGGTGCGTGGATAGTTCGCCAAGCCTGATTTATTTGCCGAAGTATGGTGCGGTGGCGGCCGTTTTGCATAGGCCTGGCTAAGTCTGTCAAGTGCAATTGCGAGCAATGTGATGGCAACACCGGCTTCTATTCCTTCTCCAATTCTCAATCGCCTCAGCGCCGTAAGTACATCGTGTCCAAGGCCTCCTGCACCGATCATGGAAGCGATAATGACCATATTCAGTGACAACATCACAACCTGGTTGACACCCACCATCAACGAGTTTTTTGCTGATGGCAGTAGCACTTTTCGCAACAATTGTTTGCCGGAACAACCTGCCATGGTTCCCGCCTCAATCACTTCCGGAGCAATCTCGCCAAGTGCCAGTAGCGTTACTCTCACCATTGGTGGCATCGCATAAATGATGGTTGCAATCATTGCCGATACGGGGCCAAACCCGTACAGAAGCAATATCGGAACAAGATAGGCGAATACCGGTACCGTCTGCATCAGATCCAGTACCGGAATCAGAACCCGCTGGAAGCGTGGCGACCTGTAGCCAACAATCCCGAGCAGTAACCCGCCGACGACACCGATGGGGACAGCGATTACGATCGAGCTCAAGGTGATCATGGCGCTCTCCCACTGGCCAAAAACCACCAGGTACATAAAACAGGTGCCGACCAACAGGGACAGTTTCCAGTCACGAGCATAGTGGCCCAGTAACATCAGTCCGGCAATTAACGCAACCCAGGAGAGTGGTGGAAATACCTCTTCGGCGTAGCTGCCCACTCCGGTTAAGAAACCGGTGGATAACAGGCTCTTCACAATCCAGTACGGTTGTTCGATAACCCATGAGATGCCGCGGGTAAGTTCTTTGAAGGTGAACAGACCAAGATCGAAACTGTTGATTAACCACTTCATAAATGCAGTGATCCATCCTCCCAGCGGCAATGTCCATGCCCGCGGGTACTTGAATGCCCAGGGCATCCATTCATTAACAGTAATGAAAGCAGTAAAGAATATGAGCAGCAGCCACATCACAGTCCATTGATGCGCCCGCAGTTGCTGCGGGAATGCGGGTGCTTGCATTGTCAGGTTATGGTGTGGCAGACAATAAATCCACGATCACTTGACGGGGTAGCTCTCCAACGGTGTTGCCTTGTTCATTGTGCACTGCAAATACGTCATCGCGATCAGCGTTCAGAAATTTACCCAGGAGGTGATCAATAGTAGAGTGTGCCGATACGGTTCCGGCGTGTTGACTGGATGTAACCTGCTGCATAAGTGACGATGCACTGAGCACCCTGGCCCGGGGAATCCCCTGGGTAAATTCTTCTACATACTCTGTAGCTGGATTCAGTACCAACTCCTCCGGCGTGCCAATTTGAATGATTTCCCCATCTTTCATGATAGCGATACGATCCGCGAGCCGAATTGCTTCGTCAAAATCGTGGGTAATAAAGACAATGGTCTTGCTCAATACGTTTTGTAACCGCAGAAATTCGTCCTGCATTTCTTTCCGGATCAATGGATCAAGGGCTGAGAAAGGTTCGTCCAGAAACCAGATGTCGGGCTCGGCAACCAGTGATCTGGCAATGCCGACGCGTTGTTGCTGACCACCGGACAGTTCGCTGGGGTAGTAATCCTCGCGACCGTCGAGACCTACCAGCGAAATAACCTCCAGCGCCCGTTGCCGGCGTTGCACTTTTGCCACCCCATGTACCTCTAGTGGCAGTTCAATATTGCCCAGCACAGTGCGATTGGGCAGCAATGCAAAATGCTGAAAAACCATGCCCATCTTGTGGCGTCGTAAATTAATCAGTTCCTTTTCACTGGTCTTCATCAGGTCCTGATCTTCGAAGAGAACGGTGCCTGCACTGGGTTCAATCAGTCTCGTCATACACCGAACCAGGGTCGATTTGCCTGATCCGGATAGTCCCATGATGATGAAAATTTCGTTCTCATAGACATCAAAACTCGCATTACATACGGCCTTGATATAGTTGCCGGCGTCAAGTAACTGATGATCCACCGATCCATCCGGCCGAATCAGGTGATCGATACGTTTACCGAATATCTTCCAGACCTGATTGCAGCTAAGCTTTATGGGCCTCTCCGGATTGTTCGAAAAGATTTTTTCGCCCACTGAAAATCTTTAAATATGTTTTAATACACTACACTGTCTAGCAACTTTCTGGCGGCCAACAATGAGGTGGCGACGTGCGCCAACCCCATCAGCGGCTGAAAGTTGTTTTACTCGATCCAGGCTTTCCAGGTGGATTCGTTGTCTGCCATCCATTTGGCTACGGTTTCGTCTACGGTTTTCCCATCGAGATCGACCTCTACAATCATTTGACTCATCGCGACATTTTCAATATGAAAATTGCGTACGGCCTTATAAGCGCCAGGCCATTTGGCTTCGCCATCTTTCCAGCCGACTTTCTTGATCCAACCAAATGGTTTGCCACAATCGTAGGCCATATCCGGGTTTATTCCCCAGCTGGGATCATCGTAGCAGGCATCGGTGTATTCAGGAAATTCAATCCATTCTCCCTCGTATTTGGCTACCGCCCAATGAGGTGCGTATATCCACAACATGATGGGTGCCTTGCGTTGAATTGCCGATTCGAGTTCTGAAAACAAGGCGGCGTCGGTGCCCGCGTGAACCACCTCAAAATCCAGTCCCAATGCTTCGACCCTTTCATCATCGAAGCCAGCCCAGGTAACCGGTCCGCCGAGATAACGGCCTTTGGGTGCTGTTTCGGGTACCGAAAACGCTTCGGCACAATCATTCAATGCTTTCCAGTCAGGCAATCCGGGGCAAAGATCTTTCATGTACATTGGATACCACCATTCCTCTTTGGCGTCCATTCCGGTTTCACCAAGATCTACCGTTTTGCCTGTTGCCAATGAGGCGTCCATGGCTTGTTTGCCCGTGGTTTCCCACATTTC
>CAYOGN010000034.1:0-11592 GCA_964403545.1 uncultured Gammaproteobacteria bacterium | reverse complement strand
GAGCGCAGCGAGAATCGGGATCATGGGCTAACGCATATTTATTGCAGTTTAATGACCCGTTCACTTCTGACTGCCGAGTATATTGCCAAAGCCTGTCAGATAGAGGTGGAGGCCCTGGCTGACATATATGAACGAAAAGGCCTTTATGAATTTGATGACTCGGGTAATGAGAAAGGGGTGCCCGGACCCGGACGCACCTATTTTATGGATCGTTTCCCGACTGTCAAACTACCCGACTCACTGAACAATGATGGCTGGTGGAATCGACCTGTGGAAACGGACCAACAGTTTTTTATCCGGGTCAGTCAATCTCTCGATAAAATTAAAAAACGTCACGAGCAAACAAATGACCGGGTTGGCATGGTTGTCCATGGTGATTACGTCGATCAATGTATAAATGAGCTGATGGGAGTAGAAAGAAAACCGGAAAACTACCGCAAGGCATGGATTGCCAACTGGGTTTTCCATAACACCTCGCTGTCACGGATAGATTTGATGTCGGGTGCCCAGAGCGTGATTTATCTGAACAAAATAGACCATCTTCCCGACAATCTTGTGACCTGGTAATTTTGTCAAACAGAACTTGCCAACATCATCAGCTTTATCAGCGCAGCGGTCGAGCGTGTATTCATTTTCTCCAGCAACCGGGCCCGATGGTTTTCGACGGTTCTTTGGCTGATACCCAACTCAAGGGCAATAACTTTATTTGGGTGACCAATTGCAATCCAGTCCAGTATTTGCTGTTCACGGGGGGTCAGGGTCTTCAGGGAATTCAGTACTTTCTGTTTTTCCGCATTCTGGTTTTGCGATTGCTGTGAATTTTTCAGCGTTGCCTGCACACAATCGAGCAGTTCCTGATCACGAAATGGCTTCTGAATAAACTCCACCGCCCCACGTTTCATTGCCTGTACCGCCATTGGTACATCTCCGTGACCGGTGATAAAGATTACCGGCAATCCTGAATCGAGTTTTATCAGTTCTTGCTGGAGTTCTATCCCACTCATTCCAGGCATCCTGATGTCGAGTACGATACATCCCCGATCTGATGATCTATAGCTCTGGAGAAATGTACGGGCGGAGGGGTAGCCTTGTGCATCAATTCCTACCGAATCGAATAGCTCCAGCAGAGAATCTCTAACCGCATCATCATCGTCTACGATAAAGACCGTTTGCTTATTTTCAGTGGTCACGATTCATGGTTGCTCCCGGCAAGGTAAAACAAAATTCGGTGCCCTCGGTCATACTTCTGGCACCAATTTCCCCGCCATGTGAATCAATGATTGATCGACTGATCGACAGACCCATTCCTGTTCCCCTGGTTTTAGTAGTCACAAATGTTTCAAACATTTTATCTCTTATCGACTCTGGAATCCCGACTCCATAATCTAGAATCGTAATTTTTGCGAAATTTTGATTTTCCAGTTTTTCTGTCTTTATTTCAATCTTTGGATTTTTCACCCGCGCCTCCTCCGTCGCATCAATGGCGTTTAGAATCAAATTGAGAATAACTTGCTGTATTTGAACACTATCAGCGATCACATAACGAAACTTGCACTTCAACTCTGTATGCAAAGAAACCCCTCTGCGGTTTGCATCTGCTCTGGCGAAATTGACAGTCTCCAATACCAGTTTATTTATATCGATTTCTTCTCTCACCATATCGTGGGATCGAACCAACGCCCTTATTCGTCTGATAATTTCACCCGCTCTTTGCGCCTGCGCATCAGTTTTGATAATCAGCTCTCGCAGTTTCTCCTGATCAATATTGCCGGTGTCGATACGGCGTCTGCATGCCTGTACATATGAACTGATTGCGGTCAAAGGCTGATTTAGTTCATGCGCAATACCAGATGCCATTTCTCCCATAATATTGACCCGATCCATATGGGCAAGACGTTGACGAATCTGAATAGCCTCTCGTTCAGCCTTCACCTGCTCGGTCAGATCACGAATGATACCGACGAAAAACTGTTCTCCTTCTTCACTATACTCACCAACCGATAAATCCACCGGAAATATACTGGAATCTTTCCTCTGAGCTTCAACTTTTCTGCCAATTCCGATTATTTTCGGGATTTTATGCTTATTGAATGTCTCGATGTACCCATCGTGTTCCTTTCGATACGGTGCCGGCATCAACATATTGATATTGTTGCCAAGCACTTCGGCAGACTTAAATCCAAACATCTTTTCTGCGGCACTGTTAAAGCTGCATATTTTACCGTTTCGATCAATAATGATAATTCCATCCACAGCGGCACTGAGTAATGCAGAAAACCCGCTGGAAGTTAACTGAACCAAATCCTTTGATTGAGCGCAAACAGATTTAACCATGGTGAATATTTACGTCCCGAAGTTGTTGATTTCGCCTGTACAACCTTATTCCAAAGTCAAACCAAAAAACGGTTAATAACAAACGTCCGGGAACTTTAGATTACCTTTGATGCAACCTTATTGATCGAGATCAGAAAGTCCATCTGCCAATTCAGGCTGAGCTCAAAGCAAATCCAGGATGATTTCATATAGGTATAAATACTCATTCAGGTTGCAGAATCTACGGATAGTCCCTCCCCCATATTCCCGATAAATTCAGTATCAATAAATTACACCAAACGGGAGAAAACTCATGAATAATGTTGTCAGCCATTTACCAACCAGTGATCTGTATAATAAACCCACGCAAAAACGCCCTGTCACCAATGAGAATATTTCCATTCTTCACAGTGGGGACATAATTTACAGGATGGGCGATCGACTGGATGGCATTTATCTTGTTAATTCTGGTGCGGTCAAGCTTTTTCGAACGTCCGAATGTGGTGACCAGCAAATCGTTGGTTTCTATATGCCCGGAGAACTGATTGGGCTGGATGCCCTTGCAGATGGGGTAAGCCGATCGACTGCGGTTGCGCTGGATACATCCAATATTTCCCTTATCCCATTTAGCGCTGTACTTTCATCCGATCAGGAGTTTGGCAAAATTGAACTTATTCGCCGCATTGGTACCACGCTGATTCGAGACAATGACCTGATCATGATGCTGTCTCAAAGAACCGCTGATCGTAGGCTTGCCTGGTTTCTGGTTGAGTTTTCTGACCGACTTGCCGAACGAGGTATTTTTCCCGGAGAATTTACCCTGCCAATGACACGTACCGACATATCTGTATTTCTTGGCCTGGCGGTAGAGACCGTTTGTCGGGAGTTAGCCCGTTTTTGTGAAGCGGGGCTAGTGAGGAAAAATCGTCGAAGACTATACTTACTGGACATCGAAGCACTCCGTCAAATTGCTAGTGGCAATGATCTGGAGGCCATCAAGAGCAATAAATTAAACAAGGGAACACCTAAAAATGCACGGCTTCTACAGATCGCTAGCGGAGGTTAATGATGAGTCTTAGCGCAGACGCCATTGATTCATGTTCGAAGCAGCTCAATAATCGATTGCTCGATCTCAGAAAGAGCATCGGTGCGAATCTTTCAACCAGTCATCTCGAGGGCGCTTCTGAACAGGGTGGCAATGATCGGGGTGATGAATCCAGTCATGAACTCCAGATTAATCTGGAGTTAACCCAGGCGAATCGTGAATCTGACGAACTAAGACTGGTGGAAGAAGCGCTAGAGAGATTACGAACTGACCAATTTGGCAATTGTATAAATTGTGACAATCAAATTACCGAACAAAGACTGCTTGCGAATCCAATTGCGAAACGATGTCTCGAATGCCAGACTGCACATGAAAATAACCAGGATGAGAGGGATAGCACGCCAAGTCTCTAATCCAGATTTTTTAAAAATATTTCGACCCTTGTAGAGAATAAATTACCCCTTAACCAGAATTCTCAAGCATTTCCTCTTTGTGTGCCTGAGCCAGCTCCGCCATACTGTTGAATGAAAAATCACAGGTTGGCATGTGGCCAGGATTCATTCGACATACAGCATAGCCGTTTTCCTGCCTATCCACTCACTGAGGATTCGCCAAGATGAATTTCCATAGCCAGGTCTTTATACGTCAAGCCACGCGGTTTCAGGCATCTTTCCAATACGGCGACCATGAGTTTCGATTCACATGCTTCGGCCATGTTACCTCTGTTGGCTTCAACGAATGCAGAATATAGCCGACCTAACAGCACTATTTCATACAGGTGTCGTAAAATGCACCCTCAATTTGGCGACTCACTGCGAATAGGAGCACTTAATCAGGATTCGGCAGAGGGGTATATAATGACTGCAGTCAGATTCCGGGTGAATCTTTTATCAACTGATTTGGGTATAGCAGAATGAGTTTGAAACCGAGTAAGGCAGAGGTGAAAGAACTGAACTACCAGTACCTGCCGAGTCTGAGCGTAAATAACCCGCAAAAATATTTATCAAGCTGGACCCGACGTTCTGAAGTTCAGCGGCGTAAACTGGATTGCCTGCTCGATCTTTCCTATGGTGATTCCAAGGGCCAGATTCTCGATGTGTATCCCGGGTGCAGCAAGGATAGCCCGGTTCATATTTTCATCCATGGCGGATACTGGCGCGCGAAGCAGATTAGCAAGCTGGATCACAGCTTTATCGCAGGACCGCTGGTCGCGGCCGGGGCCACCGTGGTCATGATCGATTACGATCTTTGTCCAGAGGTGCGAATCACCGACATTGTAGGACAGGTCAGGCAGGCGCTAATCTGGATTTACAGGAACATTCATAAATTCAAAGGCGATCGCAAACGAATTTTCGTTTCCGGCCATTCCGCTGGCGGGCATTTGACCGCGATGATGATGGCGACCGACTGGTCGCAATTTGGTCGCTTGCCGAAGAGTCTGATCAAGGGCGCGGTGATGTTGAGTGGCCTGTTCGACATCGAACCGCATCGCCACACCGACCTGCAGGCGGACATTCGCTTGAGTGCGAAGGAAGCTAAAGCCATGAGCCCGATGTACCAGCTATCGCTTGCAAAGGGATCCTGTATCCTCGCGGTCGGCGAAGTCGAGCCCGACCTGTTTCACTGGCAATCGCTGGCGTACTCGGCACACCTACGCGAACAACGCATCAAGGCGGAATACATTTCGACGCCGGGCGACAATCACTATTCGATTGTTCTGCGCCTCGCCAATGGACGCGACGCGCTTACCAAATCGGTGATTTCACAAATGGGGCTATAGATCATGTCTTTTCTAACCGGGCATTTTGTGTTGCGCCAATGTTATTCCGCAGTCGACCAGTATCGCCACCTGCCACACCAAAGCCTTGTTTCACCATCTTGGTGCCAAACATTGACCCGGGGTTAACTGCGACAATCATTGGACCCTTATCTTTTAGCGACAGAGCCATACTACGAGGCCACACTATGATCCGCCAGTTTGCTTTGAGCATAAGCAGCAAAGGAGAAAGCAGACAAACTACAGGATCAGAAATTCATTTGAAAATTAGCTTGATCAAAACATCGAGAGAATAATAGTTTTTCTGAATTGCAGCTCTACGAATCAATTCGTACCGCCAGGAGGTCACAAGGGGCATCTTTCAGTAACTCACGAGCGGTGGACCTGCCAAAGAATAGCGAAAGGCCATGTCGGCCATGGCTGCCCACAACGATGAGGTTCGCGTCAACTTCACGCGCCACATCGTGAATTGCTTCCCTGGTCAATGCCGATTCTATTACTCTGTAGTCCACTGCGCGCTTACCAATTTTTTCTTTCAGTGCGGCAATTTGTTCTTCAGACTCTTTTATGATTTGCTGATGCTCTTCGTCTGTAGGCCCAGAAGAAACGACTCCTATGGCACCGGGTATAGCCACCGGGTATAAGGGTTCTATCACATGTACAAGTGTGATGGTTGCGTCGCAGGCTTTGGCAAGTGCATGCGCACATTCGCACACTTGTTCGTTGGTTGCGTCATTATCGACGGCTACAATTATTGTTTTGTAAGTCATATGGTTTCTCCTGTATCAGAAAGTGTATACGCCATTAGAGGCAACTACTCTTGCTGACATGATAGCCTACAGACAACGTGAACCCAATAAATATTTAGCGGAAATTTTTATAAACGCGAAAAATTGATGCTGAATATGAAAGCAGACAATGTAAAACCTCAAAAAAAGGTCCGGAAATGTTGCCCAGACCTTTTGCCTGTTTCTATTTGCGGTTAGTATCCAGAAAATTCCTGGCCTGGCTTGATATTTTTGAACTGCTGCTGACTGACAGTAAGGTTGGTCAGAATATCCATTACAGGCTTCATAACCCACAGATGAGCATACCCCTCGGCCTGCCACAATTCGCGTGTTTCGCCAGGGTCATTTTTAATATCAAATACCTGCGGAAACGTGGGTTCTACAATGGAAGAAAAAGTGCCTTCCGCGGTAAAGAAGTGGACCTTCATAGTTCTCCATTTCACGGAAAAAACTCTGTCTCCAACGTAAGTCACTATATGTTCGCGATTTGAGTTATCCTGTTTACCAAGCAGGAAGTTGGATTGATCAATTCCGTCTATTGGCCGATCTGTTGGAATACGCGCCTGCGCTGTAATTAGGTTGGCTAGTGTTGGAAACCAGTCAAGGTCAGAAAAGATTTCATCTGACACCCGGTTTGCAGGTATCTTTCCTGGCCAGCGGATCATTCCTGGTGTACGGATACCTCCTTCATACCCAGTGCTCAATCCACCCCGCCAGGGACCGTTTGATCCTCCTTCTCCACCCCAGTTTATTGAATGCTCTCCAGCAGCGTTGTCACCCGTTAATATTACGATTGTGTTGTTCGCTACCCCCGCACCATCCAGAGCATCAAGTATTCTTCCAATATAGTTGTCGACCTGCATCTGGATATCAGCGTACTCCCCGGCGTGAGATTTGTTGACAAACTCAGGATGGGGCAAGAAGGGTGGATGGATATGGGTGAAGGCCGTATAGATGAAGAATGGAATGTTTTCTTTGGCTTTGTCGCTTATAAACGCAGCGGTCTTATCAACAACCTCGCCATCAAGCAAAGCACGGGCCTCGAGATCAAACTCTTTAATCTTCTTTGACACATCGCCCTTCTTTCCGGCCCATATATGCGGAATGTCGAAAACATCAGGATCAAACTGTGGCGTGCTGGTATAACTTGCTTCCATGGCACTTTCCTTGGTGCCATACCATTCATCGTAACCCTGATCATTGGGTAACCGCCCGTCCTTATCTCCAATATGCCACTTGCCGTACATGGCGGTGGCGTAACCAGAGTCTGAAAAAAGTTCTGCGATCGTGTATTCCCATGGCGCCATCCCCTGGGGCTCGCCCGGAGCCGGAACTTTCTGGGTGCCAGAGCGAATAGGATAACGTCCAGTATGGATAGCGGAGCGTGTAGGCGTACACTGGTTCTGCACATTAAAATTAGTCAGCCTAAGCCCTTCGCTGGCAAGTTCCTCAATTCTTGGAGTTGGTACAGTGCCTCCTTGCAGGGAGATGTCTCCCCAGCCCCAATTATCTACCAAAATATAAACAACATTTGGTTTATCCTGGGCATTAGCTATGGGACCACCGACATAAAACAATAGCAGTAGTAAAAACGTCTTGAGAATATTCATTGGTGATTAATTCTTATCGAGATTAACGGAATGTATAGCCCGGATAACGCTACTGCCGGTGAGTGGCTAAGCTAATTTTTGAAGTGTATATATACAGCTGAATAATTTCAAATGCCAAAAATGCAAAAACCTGTGAGTGCCCCGTAGGCCTGATTAATATCATTGATGATACACAGGAATGGTTGAAAGCAAAATATGGACTTCCACCGAATCTGTCTTACCTCCCTCGAGGCACTGCATGCTCGACGGCTATCTGTAAAAGCGACCTGTTGAATGTCACCGATCTAGCACTGGATGAGCGTTTCGCCGACCATGCAGCAGTTAAAGGTGACCCCCACTTCCGTTTCTATTGTGGCATGCCGTTGATCAATACCGAAGGCTATGCTCTCGGGACAGTCTGTGTATTCGATTTTGAACCGCGGGAATTATCCTTCGAGCAGTCGGATTCATTACGGCGTCTGTCGCGCCAGACCATGGCACAACTTGAATTACGCCGCAAACTGATTGAGTTGAGCGGTGCCCAGCAGGCGCTGGAATCCGAGAAAAAGAAATCAGACGAGCTGCTTCTGAATATTTTACCTGCCAAGATTGCGGAGGAATTGAAAGCCCGAAATGAAGTTGAACCAAGGTTTTACGATTCAGTGACAATTATGTTTACAGACTTCATGGGCTTTACCCGGTTCGCAGAAGCTTCGGAGCCACGCACCCTTGTAAACGACCTCAACCACTATTTTTCTGCATTTGACGACATTATCGAGAAGCACAACCTTGAGAAACTTAAAACCATTGGTGATGCCTACATGTGTGCAGGTGGTTTGCCCGACGAAAGCCAGGTTCATCCGCAGGACGCATGCCGCGCAGCCATCGAGATTCAGGAATTTGTGACACGGACCAATGACCAGCGGCAGAAAATGCGCCTGCCACCCTGGGAGGTACGAATTGGGATACATACCGGTCCCGTAATGGCTGGCATTGTCGGAAAAAAGAAGTTTACCTATGACATCTGGGGTGATGCAGTAAATGTCGCCTCACTGATGGAGTCAAATGGGGAGGCGGGCCGGATCGTAATTTCAGAAAACACCTATCACCATGTAAAGCACGAGATTAACTGCGAGCATCGCGGCCCGATCGAAGGCAAGAACAAAGGTGTGCTGGACACATACTTTGTCAATCCGGCCTGATCTGCATTCAAACGGCATTGCAAGAAACGACCAACCTATTGTGAATTTCCCCATGATTGATTCAGCCCATACCGTGATTGAGAGTCCCTACTCAGGTGATTCGACAAAATATTATTGAGGACACACGAATATTTCAAATCGGCAGTGGGGTCCAAACAATTGCCTGGATCAATTTCCGGGTATACTCGAAAGTTCTTCAGCTATAGTTTTTTCATTGGCCACCATTACTCGCAGGGCAATCCTGAAAACCGGTTTGTTGATCGCGGGTGGGACAATCCCAGCGACCTCAACCACTGCCGTCAGGGAAACCCGAGACATTCAACTTGTTCCAGGTATCAGTTCAGTACAGCTGGTACCAACCCAGTATCCTGTCACGGATACGTGGTGCTACAACAACTTTGTGCCGGGGCCTGAGTTACGCGTCCAGCAAGGAGACAGACTTCGGGTTACATGTAAAAATGCGCTTGGAGAGAGCACCACGATTCACTGGCACGGTGTCCGCCTCTCCAACAACATGGACGGGGTTCCCCACCTGACCCAGACACCTATTCAACCAGGCGAGGAGTTCGTGTATGAATTTGATGCGGTGGATGCCGGCACTTTCTGGTATCACCCCCACCAGCGTAGTGCGGAGCAGGTCGGCCGGGGATTATATGGAACATTCATTGTTGAGGAGCCTGAACCCATCCAGGTGGATCGTGAAATCACCTGGGTACTGGATGACTGGCGCCTGTCCCGGGACGCCCAAATCGTAGACGATTTTGATAATCGACACGACCTCAGCCATAACGGTCGTATTGGCAATACCGTAACCATTAATGGTCGTGTGCCTGGACCCTTCGAAGTCCAGGCTGGGGAAAGAGTAAGGTTGCGACTGGTTAATGCCGCCAATGCGCGGATTTTCGCGCTCGACTTTTCTCCCCTTGAAGCGAGGATTATTGCGATAGATGGACAACCGGTCACGCCCCATGATTCCGGTGGAAATATAGTCCTGGCTCCCGCCATGCGTGTGGACGTGGTGCTCGATATGACCGGAAAGCCGGGTGATCGATATAGTGTTGTAGACCGCTACTATCGCGACTTCAACTATGCGCTGGTGGATCTGCTGTATACCAGCACATCAAAGAGGATCAATTTGCTCAACTCTCCTATCGAACTCACTCCTAACCCGGTCCCGGAGCCCTTGTTGGAAAATGCTGTGCACTACCAGATTGAGTTCGATGGTGGTGCGATGAGTCCTATGGCTGGCGCCGTACTGGACGGTAAATGGCAGGACATGCGCAACATGGTCCATAGTGGAAAGTTCTGGGCAATAAATGGCGTGACGGCTACCGGTCATGTCATGGAGCCGTTGATAAGTCTATACCAGGGTCAGACTGCCGTACTCGATCTCAGGAACAACACCGCCTGGCCCCACCCGATGCACCTGCATGGCCATTCATTTCGGGTTTTATCACGTAATGGTACGCCGACCTTGCATCGGGAATGGCAGGACACCGTTCTGCTGGAAGCGCAGGAGAATGCAGAAATAGCTTTTGTCGCAGATAATCCTGGAGACTGGATGTTCCACTGTCATATTCTCGAGCACCAGGCCAGCGGCATGATGGGCGTAATCAGGGTCAGGACTGACCGGGCTTGACTGACCAATACGTGTTCGAGAGGAAATCTTGTGATGCTGCTGATTAATTCCCAGAAGCGACTGTCTGGTCATTCTGCCTTTCGGCCCCAGACAACGATACCAGCAGCGCCCAACTCAATAAACTCCCGATTAGCCAACAGTGCCATTCACGATCCAATGGAGAGTTTATCTTCGAGCCTGAAGCATGTCATCCATACTATAGAAGCCAGAACTTTGGCTGCTGATCCACACCGCGGCGTCCAGAGTCAGCCCCGCGAACGCTTTTTGATCGGTAACTCTGCTCGTAATTTCAAGGCGTTGACCAGAGCCTGCAAAAAATACCGTGTTCTCACAGACAACATCACCACCACGCAGTGATGCGAATCCAATTTTCCCGCGCCCGGGGCTTTCAGTTTCTCCATCACGGGCATGGGCGATTACTTCAGACAACTTGACACCTCTTCCGGCAGCGGCGTACTCGCCCAGTTCCAGTGCAGTCCCGGACGGTGCATCAATCTTATTCCATGGGTGAAAATCAAAAATCTCAATATCAAATTCATCGTTCAGCATGCGTGCTGCTGTTTTTACAAGTTCATACATTGCAATAACCGAATCACTCATATTCGCCCCTAATATAATCGGCAAGGACTGGCCGGCTTCAACTAGCTTTGTGCGTTGTGATTCGGTAAAGCCTGTTGTCGCAACCATTATGGGAGTCTGTTTTTCAACCGCCTTTGGTATCAAACTCATAGTGGCCGACGCCACACTATAGTCAACAATGACATCGGATTCGCTACATATGGTACCGATATCGTCGGTGACCTCCAAACCCAGCGGTGCTATACCGGCTAATGAACCAAGGTCCTTACCGAGCTCTGGTGATCCTGGTCTCTCGCAACCTCCTGCAAGTGTGCATTTGTCACTTTCATTGATTGCCTTGATAAGAATCTTACCCATATGGCCAGCTGCTCCGAATAATCCTATTTTTGTCATAGTCTCTCAATTAAATTTCGTGTGTGAGCGTTGATTTTGATCCGATATCCGTGTAACAAATCTACACGTTATTAGCTCCATAATGAGCCGTTAATTGACATTCATTAAGCAAGCTTGACTGTCTGCTTTGAGTACAGGCCGTGTGAAAACTCAGAATGCGAAAATATTTTTGGGACAGCGCCACAATTTTAGTCATTAATACTGCCATTATATTTTCCCTGCCCCACAACTATCTTATATAACTCAAAAAATGGGATAGCATGACAT
>CAYOGN010000033.1:0-21144 GCA_964403545.1 uncultured Gammaproteobacteria bacterium | reverse complement strand
CCTTCCAGATCATCGTGGGCTTGGCTCCGGAGAGTTGGTATTTCTTGAACCAGTAATTCCGGTTGACTCGCTCTGGATTTGGCAGCCAGTAACCCAGCCGAATGTTCAGCAGCGTCATGATAAATACCAGCGACTTGATGCTGGTGGTTCCCATGTTGGGAGCTGCCGCTGCTCCAGAGATCGCCATGGCAGTACCCAGATTCAGATGACGATCATATTGTTCCATGACCTTGGTGTCGGCATACCCGGTTCGATCACTGCCAGTGTATAATTTGCTGAAAATAAAGAAATCCGAATTTCGTCCGCGCAAATCGGGATCCTTACTGCCCTGAAGATTCATAGCAACGTTGATCAGGTGATATGGGGCCGTAGTTCCATCCTGGTTCAGGCCGGACAGCGACTGCTTGTCGTTGGCTTCTAGATTACCGTTTGCTCCAAACTTGAACAGGAATGCACGGCTCAAGCGGTCGCGATAAAAACCGTGTGGCGAGGTCATGTTGACATCAAGAAAGAAACGGTTGAATAGCCAAAAAAAGGCCAGCAAAGCGAGAAAAATGTAGTCTCGTCGACCATCAAATAATGCCAGGCCGGATCCTTTTACATGCAAGTATTGTGCTGAGCCTCGTATAATATAGTCACACACCTCGGTACTGGCTTCCCCGTTCATCACCTGCTGTTTGCTGAGCATTTTGCAATCCACTGCGGGGGCAGTTGAGCTTGTTAGCTGATCGCCAATCACCCAGACACGGAAATCCTGACGCCAGTCGGCATACTCCGGTTTATCAGAACAGTCGCCAATGGCGCAAATAATAACTGTTTTCTCACCCACCATTAGGGCTCGTCCTTCAAGATCGTCCTTCAGTTCGGCAAATGTAGAGGGGACTTTTTCAGCACCGAATAAATCAAATGCAAACTTTCTAAACAAGGATGATCTGCCGGTTTCGTCATTTTCACGTTCAGCCTGTGCCTGGATGCACGGTGTATCACATTCGGCCGCCTGCGTGAGGACGGCTGCGGTTCCGGCAGGAAAATAAGGTGAATCAATCTGCCACAGACACATAAACAGGTAGATGCAAAAAATGATCGCCGGACCAAGCAGCCCAACGAGCATTAATATTAGTTTGCCTCCTAGCCGGGATACGTTTTCTGAGGCCCGGCCCGCCAGCATAAATAACGCGACAATTGCGATAAAAACGGCGCCGGCACGCCAGAAGTCACCCGGCCCCAATACCTTGATTGTCGCCGTGACCTGGGCGAGACTGTGTTCTATGACTATGCGAGTAATGTGCAGCAACGGCACCACCAGCAAAGCTATAAATGCCAACAACAAGGGCACGGTTAGTAGTAGTTCGTAAGCGTTGCGTTTTTTCCAGTCAAACATTCCTCTTGACAGGCGAATTGCAAATGGAAAAATAATCGCAAGTGCCAGGAACACTACAAACAGGGGAATGACGACCGCCGGCAAGGCATTCCAGTGCGGCACGGTTTCATATAACACCTCGGTAATAAACACCGCCATCATGATGTAAGGTAGAAAAGCAAACAGGTTCAATACAATCCCGCGTAATAGCAAATTTGGTAGTCGGAGTATGCCCAGAAATCCTCCGTCGCTAAGATAATTGCTACCGTTTCGTAAGTGGGTCAGTGCGGCGGGTTCGGCTGAGCCAGCCGTGTATCTAAGCGGAAACCGTTCGCCATCGGGCATATTTTCAGGATCGTTCAACAACGAACTGATGCAGGAACCTGTATACCCACCACCGGAAACAGTTGAAAGGTAATCGGCATGTTTTAAGATTTTCCGATTGGCTAACGCCTGGATCACACCCAGGCTGAAGGAAGCAGAGCGAATTCCACCACCTGAAATCGCAATTCCAACCAGTTTGTTATCGCACCGCAACTCGCTGCTAACCGGGGCAGCTCTTGATTCCACCGCGACCCTGCGTCTATTTAATACATCAATTTCTGCGGGAAATACTTTGCTCGTAAATTCGTCAGAATTGTTTTCGTTTTTCATTGATTACTCCTCAGTATATGACTGCATTCACCAACTGACTGACTTATCTTTTTAATCACTACAGGATATTAAATTCCGGAGATAACATGCCGGGTAGCACTGATACAGCAGTCGTAGGATGATCTGAATAAATATGTGAGTAGAATGCATAATATTGTGGAATATCAGCCCCTGACACGGTAGGTATATCGGCATAGACCGGTTACATATTAATCTTTGATTTGCAGATCAAGCGGTTCTGTATAGCGATTTCCGGCTTTACCATGCCGATAGGCAGCGACTAATGGATAGACGATTCCCCGCAGTCTATTTAGTGCACCAACGGGACGATGAACCGCGAGACAATGCCACGGTGCAAAAGTCAGGTTTTCACAGAAGTCGTATTGCTTTTCGAAATCAATTTTCTGGTTTTCCACTACCAGTCTGCCTACAGTATGGAATGGCGATTTTTCCTCTGACCAGGATATGATCAGGTTGTCGATTGACATGCCAGGATCAGTTTGAAACTGAATGCCAAAATCCCAGCAGTATCTTGCATCAGGTCGAGCAAGTTGTTCGATTAATTCTTCGCGATAGTAGTTATCTGGAATTGATTTTTTAGCCAGGGCAATTGGTTGGCGTTGTCTTGCTGTATACGGTTCATCCGGCGTGGTTGGGGTAAAGGCATACTTGATTACTGCTGGATAACTGACCTTGGCAGCGTCAGGGCAGGTTTGGTCATTGTCGCTAAGACCCAGTGCATAAGCTGAGCCACTAAAATAACGCTCGGTCAATAGACTTTTTGGCGCAAACCTGGTTATCTTTTTTAGCGCAAAGGCCTGCCTCAAATTGAACATCAGCCAGACAATCAGGCGGAACCTGGATTTGAATATCGCTCGCAGAAAACTGAAGTAGTCATCTATGGAGTCGATAAAGAAAATATCGCAATTCTGAGTGATGATATCCTGATTGTTGGACTCATAGCTTTCACTGAGGCGCTCGCCTTCTACGCCTATAATCTTGACCGACATCGAACGGGTATCCGCTGCGCGGTCGGGATATTTTCCACCATTACCATTGGCGAAACGTAACCAAACCGGGTACCTGCCCGGCTTTGAAAACAGTCCTTGTTTGATAGTAATGTGTTCAATCTGTTGCCGGGATAAACCGGCGTTGGACAGTACTTTCTTGATCGCCTCTTCATCAATATCGAAAATTTCCAGATGGGCTTTCACAGCTGCCTGGGACTTGGCATGGGTATCCCGAAGTGCGCGCTCGGCCTTGCCGTAAAGCTTTTCCATATGATCAGAGATTAGTCGTTTCAATTTGCCATAATTGTCTGCCTCTCCTGATTGGGCGTATTCGGTAAACATCTCGTTTCGACCGGATAGCGGAATTAATGGGGGCCTCGAGTGATTGTTCGATGAATTATCCATTATTGTCTCCATGGCGGTTGATTAAGCTTTCAAGACTTTATAAATTCTCGCAGGTCTGAATTTTCCGGCCACCTGGCGTTGGCGGATCTTGATGAATCTTTAAATATTCGATTAATGCCATGCGCTCATCATGGCTGAGGGGTGGCCCAATGATGCCTTTTGCAGGTGCAACGCCAGGCTTGTAAGGAATATAACCCTCACGAAATTCATGGCCACTATTGTGATTTCCACTAACGGTGGTGTCAATTTGTATGCCACCCTCGATTTTACTGTCAGATACAAGACCGAGGTTGATCGGATCGTAAATATTCTGACCGACCACGAAGGTTTCGATCCGGTCTTTCGCCGGCGTAAGCAATTGATAAATACTGAGTATCGAACCGTTATGCAGGAAAGGTGGTGTGGCCCACATGCCCCCTAACGGCCGGGCTTTATAGACAGGCAATACCTGGGGCAGGTCCATCGTGCCGAATCCGTTCAGACATTCCTGCCGGGCTTCCGAGACCTTGTTATCCCGATAATATTTTTCCCGCATCCAGATGCCAAGATAGTTGAGACCCTGGCCAGCAGAAACCTTGCTCATATCAATTTCTGACAAACCCTTCTCAATACCTGCCAGAGCATTGTGAACCAATCTGGCCTTAACCAGTTCAATTTTATCAAGGTCAACAACCTTGCTGCGTATCAGATTGTCGAGTTCACCTTCTCCAGTTTTTGTCCAGTTGTCAAATAATGTCTGAAACTCTTCAAATTTCCAGGCTTCATCGTTCATCCACGAATTATTCCGGGCCAGGCTTTCAGCCAGGGGATCTTTCTGTTGCAGAAATTCGAGCAGGATCGGTGAATTTAATTCCGCTTCTACTTTGTTATGCAACGCCCTCACCAGAAAAGGTTTAATTTTTCCTGCCATTTGTGTAGCGGAAATACCAAGAGCAGATATGTCGTAATCGTTGTCTACAAAATTGACCGCCGCATTTGGATCAGTACCGATTTCGTCGACATTTAACAGGGTGACAGTCCATTCCGGATCATTTGGACCTTTTAATGGTGCTTCTGCACGTTTAACTTTACCAGGTGTAATATGAGGTCCATGGCAACTCTGGCAATGGTTTTCAAATAGAACACGGCCTTGCGCAGCCAGTTGGTGATCTATAACACCCAACAATGCTTCATCCCATTGCGGTTGATTGAGTTGTTGCAGTGTGGTTTCTATCAAATGTAGATTGTCGACTCTGATAGAAGAATCAAAACGCTCTTTGTCAGGAACCGGTCTTCCGTAAGGATCGATCAAATTAATTCGTGCGCCTACTCCCAATACTTCTCCCATATTGCGCGCCATGGGCTGCTTGACAGAACCGGAGTACTGCACCCAATCAAACTTCCAGGCATCCCAGAGATGTGGATAACTTACCGGACCATCGCCAACATGAAAGTTCTTGACTTCGTCTAGATGAGTACCAAATACGGTGTTAGCAATCCGCGCGATCGCATCGATTCGCCCGTATCCACCAGCGACTGAATATAACTTGCGGAACGGATTATTTTGCTTCTGCGCCACCAATGCAACCATGGTGTTCCAGAATTTTTTACGCAGTGTCGATCTACCAACTTCGTAATCGTCTTTCAGGATTTTTCTGGCAAATCGATTGAACTTGAAAGGGTTAAAATATGTGCTTGCCATGGCACTAACCAGGGATGGGGCAAACTGTTGTAATCTCATGTCAAGAATGGCGTGGGTGCCGGAGCCACCATCAATCCGAATGGCTATGCGCTGATCATTCTCGATGACATTCAACTGACCGGTATGACAAGCTGCGCAAGTCAGGTCGAGCATATATTCTCCCAATGCGGCATCCCAGTGTTTGGTCATGCCCACGGGTAGCAGGTTCGGGTTCGCCGGACTGGGCTCCTGGTCTACGATAAAGCCAAGTGCACGCATATGTTCGGGGTCGCTAAATAACTCCTTGCCCCAGGCCTGTTCCAAATTGACAAGCCAGTCGTAACGCAACGCGTGATCAGTGCTTCCAGGAGGGATCGTTGCTCCCTGGGCTGTATAGTAATAATCTTGTCGGCGTTGTGACTGCAAATCACTACCCCAGCCTTGTTCAAGGTAGACGGTTTTGTCTACCGGATCGACCTCCGGTACAGTGGTGGAGGGATAGTGGACCATTGCAAACAGGCCCAGCACCGATAAAACGGCAATGCCCAAGCCGAGCCAGAAAATGGATTTTATCAAACTGGATAGTCTGATATTGAAGAAACTATTGATTAGTCTCTTGATTCGTCCAGTGTCTGAATTTTCCATCTTACTACCTCTTCAATTATTGCTGTTGTCATTTCTTTCGCGGTAGGTTATTTGCTACAGAGTAGTTTCCAGCAATAGCAATCCTATCGACGATTTTATGGTTTGGAAACTATCCTGGCATGGTATCTGTGTTGGCTTGGCTATATCGTAGATAGCAATTTGTTGGCCCGTAAAATGTCGATACTATGGCCGCCTTGTTCAATATTCGCAGTTAGCGTTTTCAGCTGAAATTCAGTTGCTTCTCTGTCTTTGGTTGTTTTTGCCAGCTCCGCCAGGCCCATGGTGCAGCGTAACTGGTTTAGCAGATCATTAGTGGATTTGGCCAGCTCAAGACCAGAGTTATACGCTATCTCCGCCTTCGCAGTGAAATCCATGGCGCGATTAAGATCGCCATTGATACGGTGATAATCCGCCATAAACCAGCCCTCTGAATTTACGGCGAGCAATCTGGCAGATTGGTCCAACGCTTCAATGGCCAGCTTATGCTGTCCGCCTTCGACATGTAGCTGGGCTATGAGGGCGTTGTAGTAGGGCATAAACAAACGTGCCCCGGTTGAGGCGAAGCCATTATATCCGGCCTGCATCTGTCTAATGCCTGCTTCGAAGTCCCCAGCCATGCCAATAGCCCAGCCCTGTAGGCAGAGCGCGAGGTTAGTCCATAATGGCACGGGTTGTATTGAACAAAGATCAACCAGCGTATCCGCGCCCTTACGGGTTTTTTCAAGATCTCCGCAAAACTGGTGAAACATGGTTCCGCCCAGACCAAGGGTATATGCCGTGGTATGTAAATGTTTGAACTTATGGGCTTCGGCGACAGCAGTTTCTGCTGATGCGATTGCCTCATCAAAGCGACCCAGATGCAATAACGCCCAGGAATTCAATGCCAATGCGGCAATGCGTGGATCCTGGGCATAGGTTACCGCCAGACCATGGTGAATACTGGCGTCGTAGAGTGAAATCGCTTTTTCCAAATTCGGTACTGCTTGCTCCCATTTCCCCATAAAGGTTTGACAGGTGCCGAGAATTCTGTAGGCCACCAAATGTTCTGTCGAATTTTCTTGCCGATCGGCAATAGTGACAAATTCCTGGGCCAGATCGTAGGCAACATCAAACTCACTGCGAACCAGGTGCACCACAAAAACGCCATACCGTACCGGATTAAATCGTGTGGTGTCTCCGCCAATCCGCTTATATAGATCGGCTGCCCTGGTATAGGTGCCGCCAGTTTCTTTTGAAGCAAACCCCTTGGTCGCAATCATTGCCCCGCCCATGGCAGTTTGCACCCCGAGCTCTCTTTCATCACGTTGAGGAGACTCTGGTTCACCATCAAGAATACTTAGCGCCTCATTGAGATAGTGTATTCCTTCGATATAGTTTGACCTGCTGAGGGTTCGTGAGGCAGCTTTCTCGTAATGGTCTAACGCAAGTAACGGTTTCTCTGCCAGCTTGTAGTGATGCGCAATCAGCTCCGGGCGTCGCTCAGTATCTTCCTCGAAAAACTCCTGGATGGCATCAGCGATACGACTGTGAATCACTATCCTTTTGTTACTAAGCATGGATTGGTATGCGGTGTCCTGTATCAGAGCATGTTGGAAGGTATAGGTCGCGTGGGGTGGAGAACCACGACAGGACATAAGGCCCGCTGATACCAACATGTCCATGGTGATGATCAACTGTTCGGACGAGGTCTCAACCACCTTTTCCAGTAGCTGATATTCCACTTGCCTACCGATGACGGCACTTACCTGAGCTATAGATTTGGCAGAACCGAGTCGGTCCAGCCGTGCGGTCAATGAATCTCGCAATGTCTCTGGGGGACGTACCGATAGATTCTGTGGTTCGGTAACGCCGGAAGCGGGGCTTTGGGCTTCGCGCCGGGCCTCCATCAACATTTTGCTCATTTCTTCCACAAATAATGGGATGCCATCGGTGCGGGAGACAATATGATTCAATAGAGCCTTGTCGAAACCTTCTCCGTCGGTAACATTGGCAACGATCGCGAGGATATTTTCCTCATCCATTCGATTCAGTGCCAATAGGGTCGCATGCGGCAAGCCTGTCCATGGACAGGTAAAGTCGGGGCGGAATGTCAGCACAAGCATAACGGGCATATCGCGGATACATTCAACGATCCGATCGAGCAACTCCAGCGAGGAAGGATCTGCCCAATGCAAGTCTTCGAAAGCGATTAATACCGGTGCTTTGGACGCCAGCATCTCAAGTTGTGTTTCAAACATGGCATGGGTATCCTTTCTCTGTAGCCGGGAGTCGCCGATGTAGGGTTGATGGCGGTCAGAAAGAGGCAATGCCAGTAACGAAGCGAGTAGGGCTATATGGGTTTCGTCCGAATCACCCATTTGTGTGGTCATATGGCTCAGTTTGTCCAGTTTGTCCTCATCGGTATCATCGTGCACAAAATTCGCCGCAAATTCAAATTGCTGGATGAAGGGATAAAGTGGACTGTTCGTATGATGCTGGGAGCATTGATAGCGTAATCGTATATGCGTATTTTGATCGGTGTTGTCTCGCAAAAAACGGATCAATCTCGACTTGCCGATTCCAGGTTCACCGGAAAGAAAAACTACTTGCCCCCGGCTGGTTTTGCTGCGCTCCCAGCGACGTAAAAGAATTTCAGATTCCTCTACTCGCCCGACCAAAGGCGCAATAAACTCCATGGATCTCGATTCGATATGGTCGGCCGTGGAGATCGCATGGAATACATTCCATGATTCCACCAACTCCGAAAACCCTTTTACTGATCTAAGACCCTGAGAAATTGTTTCAAAGTGGTGTGAAGTCAGACGGTGGGTCGTCGCAGATATAACCACACTGTTTAAGCTTGCCAATCCTTGTAGACGAGCCGCCAGATTGGGGGTTTCACCGACTACAGCGCTTTCGCGGGAGGCACCTGCCCCAATGAGATCACCCACGATAACAGCGCCGGTGGCGATACCAACCCGCACACCGAGAGAAACTCCCTTTTTCGATCCCAAAGATTCACTAACCTCTTGCGTGGCTTTAACAATTCCCAGACCGGCATGTACTGCAAGTTGTGCATCATCTTCGTGAGCCTGGGGATAACCGAAATAAACCAGCAATCCGTCTCCCATATAACGTGCAATATATCCCTGGTACTGATCGATTACCTCCTTACAGGCGCCCTGGTAGGCCAGAGTTACCTCACGTAGATCTTCACTATTTAGTTTTTGTGAAAGTTGTGTTGACTCAGCCAGATCACAGAACAATACTGTCAACTGCCGGTGCTCGGGACTGTCGGAGACAATATCAGCATTATCCTGACCCTCCTGCGATTCGGTAACTGCGGGCTGTGCCTGTTTTTTTCTAACCGCAGCAAGCAATCGCCTCCGGTGTCCAATGGACAGGCCCATATCCCTGAGGTCCTGCTCGGTAACTTCCTCGAGCAAATCTATGCCAATATCGTTGTCACGAAATACTTTTGCATATTGTTCGAGGCTAATGCTGGAAAGCCAGCTTTCGATATCCTGCATTTTACCGGCACTCAGGAGAGAAGTCGTAAGTCATTATATATAATACAGATTATGGGGTGAATAAACACTCTTTTTCATGAAATCAGGAAGGTTCGATCGGGCAAATATCCTGTAATCTCTCTCGCATCCACCCAGGATCTCGCCACCACTGCTCTTCTTCGTCAGTGGTTCTTCAGGTGTCTCCCCGGCTTACCCGTTTCTCACGCTATTCCGTACTTTTGGAACAAATTTCTCCCTAATCCTACGTTACGGGACCGCCTTATGCCTAATGTGTACAGCCTGTGTATGGGTTTTTTTCGATCTTTCCTGGTGCCAGTATCTATTTGATTGATATAACTATTAGTGCATATATTGGTGACATATACTATGATCATGAGTCGTATTGCTCCTGGAGTTGTATTCATCTTTGCAGTAATTCCCACTACACTAATCCTGAAAATAAAAGGCAGCGATATCCTTGGGTTAAGACTGGATAAAGGATTACAATCCTATCGGAAAAAGTCCGATCCCCTGAATTCTGAAGATATGAAAAAACCTTACGGATGATTGAGCTTTATTGAAGACCCGTTCGGCTTTATGCGTGAACGGAAGAAGTTCTGGCTCGCGCCGATTATTGTGTTGCTGCTGTTATTGGGCGCTTTGCTGGTGTTTGCTCAGGGCTCTGCGGTGGCGCCGTTTATTTATACTTTATTTTAATTGAGAAAATTTCCATGGCTAGTACGAATTCTAAATCTGATCTGACCACCATTTCTGACCGTGAGTGGGAGGTGCGACAGGATCTTGCGGCCTGTTACCGGCTGTTCGTTAAATTCGGCTGGACCGATCTGATTTTTACCCACCTCAGTGCACGGGTGCCGGACGAGCCTGATCAATACCTGATTAATCCTTACGGTGTATTATTTGATGAAATGACGGCTTCAAGTTTAATCAAGGTAGATTTTGCCGGCAATGTGATTTCAGGCGACTATCCCTATAATGATGCGGGACATGCTATTCACAGCGCGGTATTAAAGGCGAGGCCGGATGTAAATACAGTGCTGCATAGCCATACCCGTGCAGGGATGGCAGTTTCCTGTATGAAATGCGGGCTGTTGCCGATAACCCAGCAGGCCAACGAAGTCATGGAACTGGTCTGCTTCCATAAATACGCAGTTGCTACGAACAATGAAGAGGAATGTCGTCAGCTGGGGAAAGATCTGGCTGACAAGTGGCTGATGGTCATGCATAACCATGGACTATTGTCTGCTGGCAGAACGGTGGCGGAAGCATTTTACCTGCTATATACCCTGGAAAATGCGTGCAAGGTTCAGCTCGACGTAATGGCCGCCGGTGGCGAAATTCTTACGCCGGAAAAGGACGTACTTGCCCGCCTGGCGAGAAATGGTCGGCCACCTGAAGATGGACCCGCCGACCATGTTACCCGATATTGGGAAGCCGCGATCAGGATGCTGGATCAGCAGGATTCTTCCTACAGGAACTAGGACAATGACCACTATTCATTTGAGTTTGCAGGATGCGAAACAGTTGGCGGTGGATTGCCTGATTCACAATGGCTGTGACGTAGATAACGCGCAGGCAGCTGCGGATCGTATGCTTGATGCAGAAAGGGATCTTTGTCACTCACACGGCCTTTTTCGCTTGCCCTGGTATGCCTCTGCGGTGAAATCGGGCCGGGCAAATGGACATGCCAGGCCAACCCTCAAACAACTGGCACCCGCGGTGATCCAGGTCGATGGTGACAACGGGTTTGCCCCTCTGGGTCAACAGGTCGGACATCAGGCGCTAATTGACTGCGCACGCAGTAACGGCATTGCTGCCCTGGCCCTGGTCAATATGTATCATATTGCGGCAATGTGGCCCGAGGTTGAAAAACTGGCGATGGAAGGGATTTGTGCCTTCGCTTTCACCGCTTCTTATCCATACGTCGCACCTGCGGGTGGGTTCAAGCCGCTGTTCGGGACCAATCCCATGGGCTTCGCATGGCCGCGCAAGGATGCTCCACCGTTAGTATTTGATCAGGCTTCGTCAGCAATGGCCAGAGGTGAGATTCAGATTGCCGCCCGAGATGGACAAACGGTGCCGGAGACCGCAGGAATTGGCCCCGATGGAGAGGCAACAACGGATCCGAATATTGTGTTGCAAGGTGCGCAACTTGGATTTGGCGGTTATAAAGGCGCTTCCATGGCGATGATGATAGAGTTGCTGGCAGGCCCGCTCATCGGCCAGTTTTTAAGTATCGAATCAATGGCTGACGACGATGGTAAAGGTGGTCCGCCCAAGGGCGGAGAGTTGATCCTCGCACTGGATCCCGCCAGGTTTGGTGACCCCGATGGATTTCTTGCCCACGGAGAGAAATTATTTGCCGCAATTCTGGCCCAGGAAGGAACCCGTCTGCCTGGCACGCGTCGCTTTGTCAATCGCGAGAAAACCCCCATTGAGGGGATTGATATTCCAAAGAGTCTACATGAGACTATTATGGGATTGATGGAATGCAAACCGGTTTAATACCTGGTAGTCCAACACACTATATCAACATTTATCGACGATCTGTTTGGCCGTATCCATTCAGGAATTTTTGGTCAGGTAATGAGCTTGTAACGAGGATTTCACCCGGGGCGGTTCTTGGGAGAACGATTAACCACTTTCCGGTGCCATAAATTACCAGGCGGGCATTAAAATTATGTTCGTGCACCATACGCTGCCAGCGCGGTAATCGCCTCCATCAGAGGGTATGAGAGCGATGCCATTATCTTCAGTAGGTGGTTAGACAATGGGTGAGTGAGTTTCTATCGGTTGGCGTACTGGCAGCAACGGGAAATACTGTACAGTGATATAGAATCAAAAATTTATGTTCATGTATAATCCAATCGGACACGCAGTAAAATAATCTACTGAATTCAGAATCGCTACTTGAGGAAATACCAATGAGAATTAATCCTGTCTACTCCCTTATTGTGGCAGCATCACTTACCGTCCCCGCCATCAGTGTGGCGGCAGGAATGCTGACCATAGATTTAACTCACGCCATCCCAACGTTCGAACCTTCGGCAGAAGATCCGATGAAAGCGGATTTATCAAAACCCTATCTGGACTCAGTGCCAATTCCTACTTTTGGCGGTCAGGCCGTTTATTCTTTGGGAAAATTTCCTGTCAGTGATGGTCATTTTGACCTTGGTACCATCGTCCTTGCGGAGCATCACGGAACCCATCTGGATTCTCCGGCCCACTTTGTCAATAGTGCCGCCAGCCTGGATCCGGGTGGTAAACCTGCCAGCGAACGCAAAAATACACACCAACTGGATGCCAGTGATCTGATCGGTAAGGCCGTTCTATTAGATATCTCGGGACGCGTTGATACTGAACTTGCAAAGAATGGCGGTGTGCCGAGTGCCGACGTCAACGTCACTGATTTTTCCAATAGCTCTGATAATGTGGTCAATGCAGACGATATTGCGGCTATTGAATCAAAAATTGACAATGGTGTCTGGCTGGTCATTAATACGGGTTGGTCAAGATTCTTTTTGTCCGGCGCTGATTTTGCCAAAGACCCCTATATAAATGGTTTTAACCATCCGGGAATGAACAAGGAAGCGGTGGACAAGCTCATCGAAATTATGGACAAAAAGGGCGTACTTATCGGCGGCATCGTTGCCGATAACATTGGTATTGATTCCGGGCAAAGCGCCGTAGGGGACGACGATAAGTGGACTAACTCCTGGTATGCCCATGTCAAATTATTGCAACGCGGGGTGAAGTTTGTTGAGAACGGCGCCAATCTTGGTCAACTGGCGATGGTTGAAAATTCAGATAACTGCACTATCGTGGTCGGCGCACCCAAACATATTGCTGGCACCGGCGGGCCATCTCGTTTGTTGGCAATTTGCAATTGAAGCAACGGTAATAATCATTCTGGCTCTCGAGATTTCCGTTCATCAATTAATAGGTGCCCTTAATACAGATAATGTAAATGACGCGGCTTCTCGTACCCGAGGTGCCGGGTCTTTTTTTTCTACTATCTCGAGTTCGTCAATGGCCTCCTTATGGCCAAGATAACCCAGCGACAGGGCGGCCTCTTTACGTACCGTGGCGTGCACATCATCAAGCATTGTTATGAGAGCCTGCACGTTGTTCGACGCGCGATCCCGCCCAATGACCCTGGCCGCCGTCCAGCGCACCTCTGCTGATTCGTCCTTAACCGCTGCAGCGACTTCCTGAGGGAAGGTTTTTGCACCATATACGCCAATGGATCGTAGTGCTACCGCTCGAATTCGGTGGTCTGAATCATTTATTGCCTGCTTGAGATATTTCTCGGCACCAGGATTGTAGGTATACCCCAGCGCATAGAGACCCTGCCATCGAGCGTGATAGAAACCCTCCGCAATCCGCAACATTAATGGGCTGGTGCTGGCCAGATTGTTCGGTCCGCTTACGAGGGCAAACAGTTCATAACCATAACGAGGATCGAGCGAGATCACGGTACGCAGGAATTCGTTAACGAGACTCAGTTCCAGTATCGGATTTTGCAGTGTGGATTCGGACCAGTCATCCGGTTGCTGATAGAGTTTGTGGCTATGGATGAGCCCCGCTTCCACCACCCGACGGGTTATCTGCTTGTCATCAGCCTCTCGCAAAATTTCCAGCGCCTGTAGCCGGGTTAACAGGTCTTTCGTGGTCAGGGCATCAACAGCATAGTTGCCAGCGTCGTCGCCCCGAATTGAAGATAACGCTATCAGTGCGTATCGTCGTAGTCGATCACTATCTGTTTGCAGATAAAGTTTTTCAATATCATCCGATGTTTGAACGCCGCCAACGGAGGCAATGGCCTTGAGAACCTCGATCAGATAATTTTCTTCAGCCTCGATGTCTGCCAATGGTAGTAAATCTCCGGCCGCTCGCGGATTTCGGGTTTTTCCGAGTGCGCGTATCGCACGTATCTGCTCCAACCTGTCCTCGCCATTTATGATTGCAACCAGCAGCTGGCGAACCGGCTCTGACGGAAAGTTTCCGAGGCTAGTGATTGCTGTGTTGCGTACCGCTGGAGATGGATCAGCCAGGGTCTTGATTACAAGCTCTTCAGAGAAACCCGACGGAATAGAACCAAGTGCATCGACGCAGCCCATTCCCACTGATGCCTGTGGTTCATTTGCCAGACATTTTGCCAGACTTTCCAGCGCTTGGTCTTTGCCAATTTTCCCCAGGGATTGATAAGCTGCCTGACGCACTCGTGCTACCGGCTCTCCCTGATCAAGCAGGGTTACAAGGTGCTCTACGGCGATGGTTTGATGTCGATAACCCAGAGAGTTTGCAGCTTGCATTCTGATTTCAGCGCTGGCGTCTGACAATGCAGATATCAATACCGTTATGGGGATCGTTGTATGTTCCCAGCCATTTGACTGAGACAAATTTGGCCACAGCAGGATCAGCACGAAAAAACGTAATAGCTTTTTGGTCATCTTTTCAAGCGGCGGGAACAAACAAAGTAGTGGAACCGGATATTCGAGCGATACCCATTTTCAGTTAAACTTCAATTTCAAACCGTAATTTGAAGTAACTCTAATTTGAAGCAACTCATTATCAACACAGATCCAGAGGTTATCAGAAAACGCCTTCCATTTCTGAAATTTGTTGCTTTCAAATAGCGGTATTCGGGCCAGGATCCACAGGCAGAACAAGCAAGCTTTTATCGCACAGTATGGTTCGCCGGTAGCTGAGGAAGCGCCTGTTGGGGGGGGGGCTAAAAAAAATCAGCTTCTATTCTGGATTTGCCGATATCTCTCAGTAAGTTTCCATTGAGTTGTGACAATTGACCGTTCATTCTGCACGAATTTTGCCGTCTGAGGAATGTTGCAAATAAAGTTTTGATCCACAACCTGATCCTTTGACCATAACCCGATTCGGTCCGGTTTACAGGGGCTGAAATAAAAGTAATTGTGTTCACTTGTTCACCTCACTATATACTGAATATTTAACGTTTCTGGAGACGCCGCGTGGGGCTAAATGCTCCAGGACTATGTGCAAGTGATGGTAATTCTTCGACGGTCCACAAGATGTGAATAACTGCACTTTTTGATGAGTAATTTAGTGAACTATTGCACAGATATGGAGGAATCTACAGACTCATGTATTCGTTATAATGTTGAACGTCTCTATCGGGAATGATTCTGTAGTGAGATATAGAGACGCCCTGTAAGGACCTGGTTAATAATTATGTCGGCAAACACAATTCTGCAAAACAAGCAGAGGATGCAGTTTCTGGAAAACGAATCAATTTGGCTATTCGGCTATGGGTCCCTTATTTTTAAAGCTGATTTTCCTTTTCTGGAGAAACGGCCAGCCACAATTAGTGGTTGGGAAAGGCGCTTCTGGCAAGGGTCCCACGATCACAGGGGTACTGAGCAGGCGCCTGGAAGGGTAGTGACCTTGATTAGCAACCCCTCTTCACTTTGCCACGGGATGGCTTACCGGATAACAACTGACTGTCTTGAACAACTTGATTTTCGGGAAAAAAATGGCTACCTGCGATTTAATACATCGCTGAGTTTTTCCGATTCTTCGGCAGTAAACGGTTTGGTCTATATCGCTACCGATGATAACGAGGCCTATCTGGGGCCAGCTTCCACCAAAGAAATCGCGCAGCATATTTTTTCTTCCATGGGGCCCAGTGGACGTAATATCGACTATCTTTTTGAACTCGCTGAAGCATTGCGAGCTCTTGCCGCCCACGACCCCCATGTTTTTGATATCGAAAAGAATTTGCTATATATTCTCGAAACTGAAATCGGGACGTGATTGTTTAATGGCCAATATCTACTGGGCAATATTTACTGGGTCGACTGAACACCGCCGGGACCTGCGCTGATGAATAAATACTGTGACCATATTCAATGTCATAACCAGTCTATAGATCTGGAATTTTGGCGGAATCCGGTTGGTATCAATGTGCCCGATGATGAACTAAGTTTTTTATTGATTCCGGATGCCGTTGAGTCACGGGCCTGTTTTGAACTGGCCCGTCAGGTACACAGTTACCAATCCATTCATGCTGGCAGTTCGGATCAGATCACGAGGGCATTGATGGTGACCATGGGTGGATTGCTTCCAGGCGTCGTGCTCTATGACCACCTGGTAGAAGGGCGTGACCCGGGGATTCCAGGGATCGATTTCGGTACCATTGGCGTTTCATTGTACAAGGGCCCGGGCGAACGCTATAAGAATCCGCTGGTTGAACACGGAATTTCCATTCCAGTCAGCGGGGAAACGGTTCTGGTTATCGATGATATGGGCGATGGCGGTGGAACAATGCAGTTTCTTACTGGCTATATTCTCGATAGCGGTGCGAACAAAGTTCTGAATCTCGCGCTCTATATGAAGCCCAGGGCGATGGAGATATGTGGTGCTGATTTCTACTTTGGTGAAACACCTCAGGATACCTGGATTATTACGCCGCGCGAAAGAGTGGAAACACTCATGAAGCGGGTACCGTTCTGGAAGCAACGGGGAGCCTCCATAGTAGAGTGCAGGCACAGACTGGTTGATCTCATTGGTTATTCAGAACACGAAGTGGACTACTATCTCGACAAGGCATATAGCCTTTAGTGCTTCATCATCAATCCTTGTACTGGAGGTCCATTCATTCAACTGCGGCGATACCAAATTGATGTCCAGGTTGCATATTTAACATTCGTAAAGTGGCTTCTATACTGGCGAAAACCTGATTTGCATTTACTCCACGGGTCTTCAGTGTACGATTGTCCTGGTCACGCCAGGTTATGAAGCACTCCACAAGGGCGTTTGTGCTACCACCTCTGGGGATACGAACCTGATAATCGAGTAGATCAGGAAATACAAAATTTCTCTGATCAAGAATTTTTCTGACAGCGGCAATGAACGCGTCGAAGCCACCATTTCCATTGCCCGATGATTTGATAATTTCTTTTCCGACGCGCACCCGGATACTCGCTGTAGATTCAAGATCCAGACCACTGGTAATGGAACAGTTTAGCAATTCGATTTGACGATTGCCCTTGCTCTCAAGAATGTCAGCAATGATAAAGGGCAGATCATCCGGTGTAATCACCGCTTTGGAATCGCCAAGTTTTACAATACGGGCCAGCACCTTGACCTGATCTTCTTCGGATAAACTGATGCCCAGTTTATCTAGATTCTTTCGCAAGGAGGCCTTGCCGCTCAACTTTCCAAGGGCATAGGCACGATCACGATTGAAGCGACCGGGACTTAACCGGGTTTGATACAACTCACCTTTCTGATCCCCATCAGCATGAATGCCCGCGGTTTGGGTAAATACGTCCGCACCAACGATGGGTGCATTGTCAGCGACCATTTTACCGGAAAAATTTTCAACCATCTGGCTTAGAGAATGTATTTTGCTTTCATCAATGGAAAGTTCAACCCCCATCTTGTCACGCAATGCGGCGGCGATTTCAGCCAGTGATACATTGCCTGCCCGTTCTCCGAGGCAGTTGATGGTGCAGTGCAAGGTCCTGATCCCGGCCTCAACGGCTGCCATGCAATTGGCGGTGGCCAATCCATAGTCATTGTGTGGATGAAAATCAAAATGACTATCGGGAAATCTCGACCGCATATCGGCCAGACTGTCACCTACCTCATGCGGGGAAAATACACCAAGGGTGTCAGGTAGCATAAAGTGATCAATGGCAAGATCCTGAAGACCTTCCATTAATTCATAGACGTAGTCACGACTATCAGTATAGCCATTGGACCAATCCTCGAGATAAACATTCACTGACAGATTTTCTGATCGGGCGTAGTCCACCGTTTTCAAAATGTCATTCAGGTGCTGCTTCAGATTACGACCAAGTTGCTCCCTGCAGTGCTTTTCACTGCCCTTGGTCAGCAGATTTATAACCTTTCCACCCGCATGTCTGATCCAGTCCACACTGCGCTTATGGTTAACGAAGCCGAGGACTTCTACCCGGTCCAGATAGCCATTGCTTGCAGCCCACTCGGTAATTCTGCTGACGGCTTCCTGCTCACCTTTCGAGACGCCCGCAGAGGCAACTTCAATTCTATCCAGGCGCAAAGAGTTCAGCAGTGCTTTGGCAATACTCACTTTTTCAGCCTGCGAGAAGGAGACACCCTGGGTTTGTTCACCATCGCGAAGGGTGGTATCCATCAATTCTACGCGGAGGGTGTGGTTTTTTTGGTCTGACTGCAATGTTCTGGCGCGGGGGCGGCGAAAAACAGGCGATTATCGCGCGTTCTCGATCCCTGTGTCTATAAATGGGTAGCGATCATCGGTGTTGCGAGAGGGTCAAAAATGATTAAAATTGCCAGGTAGCCGGATAAAACGCAGATTAACTTCATGCTTGAACAATGGCATTTACAGTGGCTAAAAAGAAATACTGCTTTTGATGTTAATTCTGTTACACTCCACATCGAAATTTTCGGGGCCCAAGCCGGTAGGCGCCGTTAGCGACAATTGAGAACAATCAGGATGTTGCCGAAAATTATCTGAAGCTGTTTGCCCTTATGCTGTAATTACACAACATTGCCTGATCGCCCAAACAAGGTCGCTCAGACAGGCACACCTGCTACAAAAACTTCTTTTTTCCCGCCCAGACCGTCTCCCGCCAGCAAATGCTGTAACCGGGAGGGCAACACAACGAGTAATTAACAAATGTCATTTGACAACCTCGGCCTGTCGGCCGACATTCTGCGCGCGATCAGCGCCCAGGGCTACACCCATCCAACACCAATTCAGAAAAAAGCCATCCCGCTTATTTTGCAAGGCAAAGACGTAATGGGCGGTGCCCAGACCGGAACCGGTAAAACAGCTGGTTTCACCTTGCCGCTTTTAGAAAAACTTTCGTCAACTCACTCTGGTAAAGGATATCGTCCCGTACGTGCCCTGATTCTGACCCCTACCCGGGAACTGGCCGCACAGGTAAGTGATAGTGTAAAGACCTATGGGCGATTTCTGAGTCTTCGAACCACTGTAATATTTGGTGGGGTCAAAATTAACCCGCAAATCGAGCAACTGCGCCGCGGCGTGGATATCCTGGTTGCCACACCTGGTCGCTTACTCGATCATGCCAATCAAAGAACCGTAGATTTATCAAAGGTTGAAATTCTGGTACTGGACGAAGCCGATCGCATGCTGGACATGGGGTTTATCCATGATATACGGAAAGTGCTGGCATTGCTGCCGAGAGCAAATTCGCGGCAAAACCTGATGTTTTCTGCAACCTTTTCTGATGAGATTAAAAATTTGTCAAACAGGCTGCTGAACAATCCTCAACTGATTGAAGTGGCGACGCGAAATGCCACAGCGGATAAAATCGAACAGGTCGTTCATCCTGTGGATCAATCCAGAAAACGGGAATTGCTCAGCTTTCTGATCCGCTCCCGGGATTGGCGTCAGGTGCTGGTATTTACCCGCACCAAACATGGGGCCAATCGCCTGACTACACAGCTACAGAAAGATGGCATTAATTCTTCCGCCATTCATGGCAACAAAAGTCAGGGTGCGCGTACCCGCGCGCTGGCTGAATTCAAGGCCGGGGAAGTGCGAGTGCTGGTGGCTACAGATATTGCTGCGCGTGGCCTGGATATTGACCAGCTGCCTCATGTAGTGAATTATGAGTTGCCCAATGTACCGGAAGATTACGTGCATCGAATTGGCCGCACCGCTCGAGCGGGTAACACGGGAGAGGCTATTTCGTTGGTAGGGCGCGATGAGAACAAACATTTGAAAGATATTGAGCGGCTGTTAAAACGCGAGATTCCAAAGGTATTCATCGATGGGTACGAGGTAAAAGATCCTGTTGAACTAGCACCAATTGTGAACAAGCGGAACAGTCAACGTCGTTCCGGGCCAAACAAGCAGGCTAAATCCATTGGTAAGTCACGCAATAAAAAACTGAACATCTATCCCAGAGCGGCGTGATAATTCAGAACGTCCCCTAAGCATTCTCCAGGTTTTTGTGCATCAGTTTTTCTACGCAGAGTAATACGTCGCGATTGGAGAATGGTTTGGTAATAAGCGCATCGACACCGAGTTGATTTGCCGCAGCCCTGTCATGTTGCTGGCCTTTGGCGGTTAACATCAGTATAGGAATATGCCGAAGATCAGTGTCATTTTTTACCTCCTTAAGAATTTCATAGCCGTTTTTATTGGGCAACATCAGATCCAGTATAACGACGCCCGGGCGCATTTCGCGGATTTTTTCGACGACCAGGTTACCGTCCTGTACTTCATCAACGACGTAACCTTCCTGTATCAGTATGAAACTCAGGGAGATGACAATACTGGGTTCATCCTCAGCGATTAATACACCTTTATTCAAAGACGAGCCCCTCGTGATAGGCGTTGGTTTGATTCAACAGTACCTCCTGACGGTGTTGAAGGTCAATTTGGCGACAATTTGCGCCAGCCTGAAAAGCGACACCTTTAGGTTTAAATTCGATTCTCTGCGAGTATATACGTCATTTGAATGGGGTAAAAATTTTTCTGCCCCATTATTTTGTGTTGGCAGCGGTAGAATTTGGCGGTATTTACCAATGAAGCAGTAACATGGGGGCTTACACCGACTACAGTGCCGGACTATCCAGAAACAGGCAGAATCGAATCCGGAATCAGCAGCAGGATATGAGTTTAATGAACAGGTTCGACTGAGACAGGGAGGTAGAACGAAAACGTTGCGCCATCTCCCAGATTGCTTTGAACCCGAAGCTTGCCTCCAAAATGCTCGATGATCTCTACGCAAATTGGAAGCCCGAGCCCGGTTCCCTTCGGCTTTTCGGTCATTGGATTGCCAACCTGCTGAAAGCGCTCAAAGACCTTTTGGTGATCCTGTGGCGCTATGCCGATACCATTATCGCGAAAACTAACCAGTATATTTTGACCTTCAGCCTTTGCCG
>CAYOGN010000032.1:0-29203 GCA_964403545.1 uncultured Gammaproteobacteria bacterium | reverse complement strand
CCTGCCCTGTGGAGCCCGGACTTTCCTCCCCGCTGGAATGCAAATTGCAACCCGGCGGAGCAACTGTCTGGCCGACTCCCCATTCGCAGCATAGAGCACCTGAAGCGGCAATTCAAGTCAGTCAGATGGCTCTTCAGTTTTGTCGGGCCCTGATATCAAGACCCAATTGATATAGATCATTACGATTTTGGCCTAACCATTTAGCCGCAATTCGGCTTGCGGATTTGAGTGGGAGTTCGGACATCAACAGCTCCAGCATCCTGACGGCCTCGTCCTCATCCACCGCGGGTTCCCCGGCACCATTGATCACAATGACAAATTCTCCTTTGCGGTTGTTTTCACTTTGCATGATTTGCTCACAGACTTCTCGCGCGCCGCCACGGTAGAACTGCTCAAACTTCTTGGTCAACTCCCGGGCAACGACAATTTTTCGGCTATGGCCCATTTCGTTGCAAATGGCTTCCAGGCTTTCGACGATCCGATGGCAGGACTCATACAAAACTATAGTGCGGGGTTCAGTGCCAAGTGCAGCCAGAAAATTCTTCTTCGGTCCTGGTTTATTTGGAATAAATCCTTCGAAACAAAACCTGTCGGTGGGTAATCCTGATGCACACAGGGCCGTAATCAAGGCACAGCATCCAGGGACCGGAACCACATTTATCCCCCTGCTGAGTGCTTCATTGACCACCGAATAGCCGGGGTCATTGATCAACGGTGTCCCTGCATCGCTGATCAGGGCGATGGACTGCCCCTGGTCCATGCGCGCCATTATTGCCGGAAGTTGTTTTTTTTCATTGTGTTCGTGACAGGACCAGGTCGTCACCCTGATCGCAAAGTGATTGAGCAGAATTCCGGCGTGGCGAGTATCTTCTGCAATAACCAGATCGACATTGGAAAGTATCTCAATTGCGCGACTGGTCATATCACCAAGATTGCCAATGGGTGTTGCAACGATATAAAGCGTGCCGGTTTTGCTGTTCATCGATGGGTCTCGTATACTTTGGGTACTCTAAAGGTAACACTCAATTATCAAATCGTTTACATTAATCGTTCATAATGTCCACTGAAAAAAAGTCAATTCATGGAGTAAGCCTGTTACGCAACTCACTCTGGACGGCAATGGTAATCGCCCTTGCGGGTTGCTCGTCAGCGCCCGCTCCTCTCCCGGGGCCGGTGAAGGTGCTGACAGCGGAACCGGAAACCACAACAGTGGAAATCGAACAGCCGGCGGCGGTAACCCAGGGTATTGCCGAAGACCAGATCATCCTCAGTCAGCAAATCGATAGCGAAAGCCCATGGGAGCTGGTGTACCGCGCCGATCAGTCGCCGACGGATATTGCTACCGAATTACGCATGGCGGCCATTGACGGATTCATTGAAATTCAGGATTACACCAGTGCAGAAACCCAGGCCAACTACTTGCTGGACGTGTACCTCGATGTAGTTCAAAAAGTACAGTTTAACTTGCAGAGAGGTCGTATAGCCCAGGGCCTGGGCCAACATCAAATCGCCATTCAATACCTGAATCCGTTGCAGAATGACCCTTCCCTCGACTTCATTGCGCGGGCCCTGGTTTTACAGGTGTTGTCTGAAGCCCACCTTTCTCTGAATCTCCGGGTTGACGCGCTGGTAAATCTCCTGCAACGTGACGCCATACTCGGTTACGACCTGCAACTGCCCAACCAACTCCATATTATTAATCTGCTGCGAACCCTCAGTTCTCTGGAACAGTCATTATTACGACAAAGTGCTACCAATAATGGCTTCTCTGCGAATCTGATTGACGGCTGGTTAGCCTTTGCAGAAATTGCTTCTCTGCCTGAAGTGCAGCAACAGGCTTCTTTGTTTGGATGGCACAATAGTTTTCCCAATCATCCCGCACGTGACCAGTTGATTGGCAGCAAGATATCCATTCCGCTGGATCGGTTCAATCATATCGCGCTGCTTTTGCCGCTAACATCTCCTTTCGGCAACGCGGCCCAGGCTTTTTATGATGGATTTATTGATGCCTATAACGAAGACAACAATGTATATAAGCCAGCTGTTAGTCTCCATGATATAGGGCAGGATACTGGACTGGTGTCGTTTTATTACCAGTCTGCCATGAACGAAGGGGCGGACTTTATTGTCGGCCCTTTGGGTCGAGGAGCGGTCAATGCGTTGCTCCACAATCAACCGCTGCAATTACCGACCCTCGTGCTGGCTGACGTTGAGCCTGCCAATAGTGCACCCAACCTGTATGGCATCAGCCTGTCGCCAGAACTGGAAGCGACCCAGGTCGCAGAGCGTGCATTTGCTGATGGCCACCGGCAGGCGGCCATTGTTGGAAGTGCTAGTCCCTGGGGACAGCGTGCTGCTGAAGCTTTTGGCAATACCTGGTTGGAACTGGGCGGCTCAATCGTCTCCAACAAGACTTTTCCTGATACGGTTGACGACTATTCCCGCATTGTCCAACAGCTGCTCGAGGTCAATCAAAGTGTCGCTCGAGAGCGCGTACTGAGCGCCCAGTTGGGGGTAAACCTTAAATTCAACTCCAGGCGGCGGGATGACTTTGATCTATTATTTCTCGCTGCAAACTCACAACAGGCGAGATTGCTGGTGCCCCAACTGAGGTTCTTCCGGGCCCATAACTTACCCATCTATGCGACCTCAAATATTTTTTCCGGGAGGGTCAATCCCGCGGTGGATGCGGATCTCGATAAACTGATTTTTGGTGATATGCACTGGATGCTGGATATTCGCTACGAAATTCCAAATGAAGATCTGACTCAGGATGCTTTGGAAAATTCAGAGATTCCGGGAACGGAATTGATAGAACAACCGACCAATGATGTGACATTGCTGGAAGGTTACACTACCGCCACCGCCACGGCACTTGATGGCACGACAGATGGGGCAGTGGAAAATATACCCGAAACAACAACTGAAGCAGGAAATGATCCAGCCATAGATCCATCAATCGAATCTGCTTCTGTAGCAGAACCAGAGCCACAATTGGTTGCAAAAAGTTTATACAGCTTTACTGCCCTGGATCGTTTGTATGCACTGGGCCTGGAAAGCTACCACCTGATCCCCAGGTTGTCGGTGCTTCGCAGGGACAACTGGCAGCGATACAATGGCCAGGCATTCAAGGCCAGTATCCGTAGCGATGGCAATATCCTGCGTCACCTGGATTGGGCTACCTTTGAAAACGGCCAAATTACCCTGCTGGACCAGGTCGTCACAGATGTAATTCCAGAGCCCCCGGGGCAGTGAATCCCGGGAAAGGTAAGGTTGCCCCCACTGGCCGTGGTAAACAAGCGGAAGACTTTGCTCTTGATTATCTTAAACAGAAATCCTTTCGCCTGCTTGAACGCAACTTTCGCTGTAAAGGTGGAGAGATTGATCTGGTCATGATGGATGCCCAGGAGCTCGTATTTGTTGAGGTGCGATATCGTGCGAGTAACAGATTTGGTGATGGTGGAGAAAGCGTTGACCACTTCAAACAGCGCAAGCTTCGTATCGCCGCGGAGACCTGGTTGCTGAAAAATCAGGGGCTAATGTTCAAAGGCTGTCGATTCGATGTGATATCGATCTCTGGCGTTGCGCCGAATTTTCTTGTCGAGTGGATTGACGATGCTTTTTAGGCAAAATTGCAGTATGGTCCGGGACGCTAAAATTCATAGTATTTGGTCTTGCTATACATGCTCAAACACGTGCACACACCTACCATTCAACAGATAAACGACCTGCTTAGCGAAAGCATTGGCGCCATTGAAAGCGCCAGAAGCCTTGCTGATCTGATTAACCGGGGCTCTATTGCGATGGCAGAATCCCTTGAGGGTGGAGGTAAAATTCTGATCTGCGGAAATGGCGGTTCGGCAGCAGATAGCCTGCATTTTTCCGGCGAGCTGCTCAACAAATATTATCTGGTCAGGCGGCCGCTGGCGGCCATTAGCCTTGCAGCAGATACGTCTACGCTCACCTCTATCGCCAATGATGACAGCTTTGACGCAATATTCTCAAAGCAGATCGAAGCGCTTGGAAAACCCGGGGATATTCTGGTGCCGATTACTTCGTCTGGCGATTCACCGAGTATTCTGCGGGCAGTCGAGGCGGCCCACCAGCTCAATATTCAGATTATTGCCCTCAATGGCCGCAGTGGCGGCAAGCTGACCAGCCTTCTCCACGGAAATGATATTGACATTATTGTGCCACAGGAAAAGACTGCTCGAATACAGGAGGTACACGGTATAATCATTCACGCATTTTGTCAGTTTATTGATCAGCAACTGTTTGGAGAAAGATAATATGAAAAGGTTTGTCACATTTAGGCCATTGACTGTTGGTGTTATTATGTTGCTTGGGACAGCACTCTTGACCGCCTGCATCCCGATACTGGTTGCTACCGCTACCGTAACTGCCATTGATGTCGCAACCGATCGCCGAACCGTTGGGCGAAATCTGGATGACAACACCCTGGAACTTACACTACGTAAAGAAATAACATTCGACGATAGTCTGGATGGCACAAATATCAGCGTGACCGCAATCAATGGCATTGTTTTGCTGACCGGAGAGGTCAGCACTGACAGTCAGAGAAGGCGGGCCACCAAACTGGCCCAACGCCAAACCAGTACCCTGACAGTGGTGAATGAAATACAGCTGTCAGGCACCACCAGCATCACCAGTCGAGCCAATGACACCGCAATAACCGGCAAGGTCAAGACCAGTTTACTGATAGCGAAAGATGTACCTTCCAGTGCGGTGAAAGTAGTAACGGAAGGGGGCAAAGTGTACTTGCTTGGCCTGGTTACCCGCGCAGAAGGGGATGCCGCGGTTGCCGCCACCCAGACAGTGAGTGGAATAACGCAAATAATTAAGGTATTTGAATATATCAAGTAGCTATTAAAGTAGTGCTCTGTCAACGGGATAAATTCGAGTTCGGTTAGCTTGTCAAACCTCGACGATCTGGAAGCCAAGATTCTTCTGCCTGCTATTGGTGCAGACTTGACAACCTGGCTTGACAATGTGCCGCGACCGCTGGTGTTTACCAATGGCTGCTTTGATATCCTACATCGGGGCCATATAACCTATTTATCCCAGGCTGCGGATCTTGGTACAACGTTGCTGATAGCGGTCAACGATGACAACTCGGTACGGGCACAGAATAAGGGCCTTAATCGTCCCATCAATCCCCTTGAAGACCGGATGGCATTGCTGGCGGCATTGCAGTGCGTGGATGCAGTGATCCCGTTTTCCCAGCCAACACCTCGTGCATTGATTCGACTACTACGGCCGGATGTATTAGTGAAGGGCGGTGACTGGGCGCCGGATCAGATTGTCGGCGCCGACGACGTCAAGAGTTGGGGTGGCAGTGTCCATTCCATTGCATTTACCTTCGAACGATCCACCTCCACGCTATTGCAGCGCATACGCGCTGGTTAATTCGTATTGCCTGATTCTGTTAAGGGTCATTTTGATTAGAACTACCACTCGCCGGTATTTCCCATGGATGCCCAGGGTTCGGCTACAGGCAATGGGTCACCTGACTGCAACAATTCAACGGAAATATTATCCGGAGACCGGATAAATGCCATCTGTCCATCGCGCGGTGGACGGTTGATGATGACTCCCCTGTCCATCAGTTTTTCGCAGGTGTGATAAATATTATCGACACCAAATGCCAGATGACCAAAATTTCTGCCTCCGGTGTAATCTTCCGGATCCCAGTTGTGGGTCAGCTCCAGTACCGGGCTATGTTCCTTTTTCGCCTGTTCCGCATCATCGGGTGCCGCAACAAAGCAATTGGTAAATCGACCGCCTTCGCTATCGTATCGGCGTATTTCTATCATACCGAGGCAACCGCAGTAAAACTCCAGTGCCTGATCAAGGTCGGTTACGCGCACCATCGTATGCAAATATTTCATCATATTTTTCTCCAGTTAAACTTGTCAGTAGTGTGGTGGTCTTTCCTCACCGGATCCGGATTCCTCCGGTTGTTCGTAGTGCGACAGTTTCTGTTGCAGTAAAAGTAGTTGTTTCTCGAGCCCATCTATCCGCGTTTGTTGATTGCGGATCAGGTCACTAAATTGTTCCAGCAGTCGTTCGTGCTCCATCACCAGCAATTCCAGCTCGGTGATCTGGTGGCTGGCGTTATTCATTTGCCGCAGGTCCAAAGGAGTTGGCGAAAAATCGTAGCCAGTTTCGTCCCATGACTTTCTCTATATCCGTTTTGGCAAAACCCTTTGCGCGTAATCCGGCTGCCAAATTGGAATAATGGGTTGAATTGGAAAACCACGCGGGCTGGGTCGGCCAGCCAGCGTTGGAGGCGGTGCCTTCGCCAAAATCTGTAGCCTTGTTCCAGCGGCCATTTCGCATCCATTCTACCACTGAATCGGGCTGATTCTGGCACAGATCAGAACCCACTCCGATATGATCGATGCCCATCAGTTCAACCGCCTCTGCCACCATCGAACAAAAATCATCAAGGCTGCAGTCAGGCCCGTTCTTAAGATGAAACGGATACAAACTGAAACCGAGCATACCACCACTTTCTCCCAGTGCAGTTAGCACGGCATCTGATTTGTTTCGCATTGCGGGTTCGAAAAATGCTGGATTGGCATGGGTAATGGCAATGGGTCGTTGTGACCATTCAATGGCTTCCAGGGTAGAGCGTTCAGCACTGTGGGACATATCGATTACCATGCCTACCCTGTTCATTTCCCGGATTACTTGCCTGCCAAAGCGGGTGACCCCGCTATCTGTGCTTTCGTAACATCCGCTGGCGAGGAGGCTTTGGTTGTTATAACTCAACTGCATAAACCGTACCCCGAGACGATGAAAAATTTCAATCAGCGAAAAATCATCCTCTATGGGAGAACAGTTCTGGAACCCAAAGACTACCCCGGTTTTTCCTGCTTTCTGTGCCTGCAATACCTCTTCCGCCGAACCTGCCTGTACAATCAGATCGCCATGTTGCTCGAATAACTGATTCCACTGGCCAATATTGCGCAGGGTTTCAAGGCATGTTTCGTGATAAGCGATAGTGACGTGCAGGCAATCAAGCCCACCAGCGCGCATCTGCAGAAATAAATCCCGGTTCCAGTTCGAATATTGTAGTCCGTCGATAATTAGCATTGGATGCGTCCGTCCACCCATTGATCATCAATATAGTTACGATATTCGTTCAGATTTGCCATCGATCAGGGGTGTGTATTTGCGGTAAATCAAAATGGGTAAAAAGATGATCAAATATTAACGCGAAATGACAAACAAGTTAAACTTCGATTCACCGTAATTCACTCCCAACTTAACTATGCCCGATTCAACCTCGTCTGATCCAATGCCGTCCAATCCAGAAGCCGATAATCCAGCTGCTGACCCAAATGCAGAGCAGTTCTGGAGGCTGGCTGATTCATTTATCAACCTGGCCAATGAGCTATACCAGGAGCAATCTGATGGCAAGGTTGGCTACGCCATGCTCTACGCCACCGCCAGATTTAATGCATTTATCGTAGCCACCAGCGCCGGGGATAAAAAATCACTTGGCGAGGAAAAGCAACCGGCAACGGATTACTTTAGTGAGCAGTATCGCAAGATGTTTATTGAAAATCTGGACGATTACGAGCAAAACTTTGAAAAATATATTTAGCAACCTGACTCTGATTACTAATAACACAAGAGAGTTTGAACGGGTTGAAGCGCTTGAATAGGAAGATCGGATTTCATTAACAGGTTATCTTCGTAACGTTGTATGAATTGCTGCAATGCACTATCATCATTCACATGTAAATAGCGAATCGGGAAGGCCATATTGAAAAAATCCAAACACACTTTTGGCAGCACGGTTAACAATAACCCGGAGCCAGGGAGGCGGCAGTTCCTCGCCACAACAGTTGCAGCGAGCGCTTCCGTCGCATTGGCAGGTTCGGCTAGTGCGCAAGCCGGCGATAAGTCACTCAAGTTGTATAGCTGGCCCGACTATATGGAATCGGTAACACTTGGAGATTTTACCGCGCAAACCGGCATTTCGGTTTCTGTCAGTGCCTACAATAACAGCGATGAAATGCTGCAGGTTATTGATAATGCGGACAATCAGCATGATATTGTAATTGCTTCCTACGATTACATTGAAGAGATGCTCGGCAAGGGTTTATTGTTGCCGCTTGATTACAGTGAGATTCCCAATGCTGACAATTTGTTTCCGGTATTCAGGGATGCTTTTTTTGACCCCGACCGACAGTTTTCGATGCCTTTTCTCTGGGGTACCCAGGGTATTTGTTTTCGAAAATCGGCGATGACGGAAAAACCGGAGAGCTGGCGGATATTTTTTGAATCGGAACGTTTTTCTGGCCGCATGGCTTTTCCCGGACCCGATACGCTGGGACTGGCACTCAAATACCTGGGGTATTCTTATAATTCTGTAATTTCCAATGAACTCGAAGCTGCCGGGGAATTACTGATTCGACAAAAATCCCATGTCAAATATTTCACCGGAGAAGATGGAATCGAGTTGCTTGCCAATGGAGATGTCGATTTGGCCGTTGGCTGGAATTCAGAGATTCAGGGCCTGATGCAGGAGGACGATGATATCGACTACCGGGTTCCCATTGAAGGTAGCCTGCTGTGGCAGGATTGTATTTGCGTGCCACGTACCACCTCTAACCCGGCCGCCGCACATGCGCTAATAAATTATTCCCTGGACGCAAAAGTGGCGGCGGCAATTGCAGAAAAATTCTGGTACGCAACCCCTAACCAGGCCGCGCTGGAACTGCTACCCGAACCCTACCGTAAAGATCATACAATCTTTCCAGGCATGGATATTATTCAACGTTGTGAGCCTGCGCTTAACCTGGGGGAGGACGGAACACAACTACGCGATCAGGTTTGGAACAAGGTATTAGCGGCGTGAAATAAAGTGGAATGATTGAGAGAATATAAACATGGTGGACAAAACAAGCGAAAGCAAGGACGATCAAATGGACCAGAGCCGTCGCACAATGGTGTCTGTGATGGCGTTACTGGTGACAACCGGATGTAGCAGTAGCAACAACGATTATTATGACAATAAAGCTAATTATTATGGTCATTATAATAATAACTATCGTTACTATGGTCGAAGTACCTATCGAAGGAGCCCTGCAAGGCGCAGCAGTTACCGCCGCTTCTGACTTACAGTAAAAGCTCTGCGAATAATCTCAGCCAATAAAATAGACACCTTTTAAATTCTTCAAAGATGGGTAAATGACAACTTTTTATTCGTAATTTGAATCCCCTGGTCTTGCTGGAATGTAGTTTGTTTGTCTATAGAGCCGGGCTTTGAACTTTACCATTCGGCGTCCGGCAGGCTTGACATCAACACATTTACTACCAACAGCAACGTAAAGGCATTCTTATTACTTTCCATTACATCACTGTGCTGGGGCGCTAACGCGGTATTTGCAAAGCTGGCGGTTGGGCATGTTTCGCCGATGTTGCTGGTGAGCCTGCGTTGGCTGGGGGCGGTAATATTGCTCCTGTTGCTCTCTCGCAAGAATCTGCTAAGGGACTGGGGTTATCTCAGAAATCATATCCCGTTGCTATTTATGATGGGGGTGTTGGGACTGGCTACTTTCAATGCCCTGTTCTACGTTGCGGCTTATAGCACAACAGCACTGAATATCGGCATTATTCAGGGCTCCATTCCTGTTTTTGTTCTCCTTGGTATGTTCGTGTTTTATCGGGCATCGATCTCTCCACTACAGATCATCGGCGTTCTGGTAACTGTTCTCGGGGTCTGTATTGTCGCCTCTGGTGGGCACCTGGAGCGCCTGGCCACGCTAACCATCCAGCAGGGAGATTATCTGATGGTCATCGCCTGTTTCCTGTATGCGGGTTATGCAATAGCGTTGCGGCGGTTTTCGGGCGTGTCTTCGTTAAGCCTGTTTACCGTTATTGCGTTGGCAGCATTTCTTACCTCTGTACCGATGAGTTTCACCGAGCATTTGTATGGAAACCTGCAATGGCCTACCCCTGAGGGATGGATCATCGTGGCATTGATAACATTTTTTCCATCATTCCTCGCCCAGATCTTTTTTATCCAGGGAGTTGCGGCCATCGGCCCCGGGCGGGCAGGGGTTTTTGTTAACCTGGTGCCGGTATTCGCTGCCATGCTGGCGGTGACCATATTGAGCGAGCCTTTCAGGCTCTATCATGGCATAGCTCTGGCGCTGGTGCTGGGCGGAATCTGGTTGTCAGAGCAAAGTTGGCGGGGGAGTGCAGGGTCTTCCAGCTAGTAGACCAGTCGGGTATCGTTGTGCGCCGCATACCAGCCAAACCAGAAGGCGCGATGGGCAGGTAGCCGCTTCAGTCGTCTGCCATTATTCGCGGTCAATGCGTCTTCAGTCATGATCCACTGATCACCATAACTATCGGTAACGTGACGATCCTGATCGAATGCTGCAAACTGCACCCCATTGGTTTCATAGACGCGATTAGCACCGGACTTGTCGGTTAAAACAACCAGTGATAGCGGCCCTACCTGATCATGGTAAAGCGGATTTTTAGCGAGAAATTCGGCGTGAATCGCCAGTTTTTGATCACTGATTACGGGAAACGTCAGTGCCAGTATTTCGTCCTTGTTATTGAGCCGATTATCCAGTTTCGGCACGTCGAACATCAGGGCATCAGTGGAAAAGTAATTGCGGTAGGCTACGCCCTCGCCATAATCCCGTTTGTGCCCCGTATCCAGTGACAACACGCTGGTATCAGGGTGACGTCTACGCCATTCTCCCCAGGTCGTGGTCACAACATAACTTCGCTGCAACTGAATTCCTTTTCCTACCAATGGACCGATAACAGGTTCACCGCGGGTTGTGCTCCACAAGGATTGGGTCGTCAGGTCGTACATCAACTTATTGGATCGATACAGAAAACCGCTGGTTCCCACAGCATAATTGGTCCCTTTGTAGTTGGTCTCATACAGAATTACCGCACCGCAAAGGGTGCAATACACGCCGGCAAACTGAACCCCGCCCACTTCATCGATAAACATTTCATGCCAGGCAAGAATTCTCTTGGGATAGGCACGCGCATCGCCATTGATCGCAATGCCGAATACGACGTTATCATCTTGCAGGTAATCGGCCTCGCCAGCGCGCAGCATTTGGGGTGATCGAAGTGGCGGTATACCGTCCTGTACCACCCCGCCCCAGCGTACCTCATCCAGCCGAATATCGGTGTCTCTCAGGTCGTTGAAGTAACCTGCAAACTTTGGATCTATCAGACGATAGAGGTGGGATTTGAACTCAGCATAATGCTGGTATCGCTGCTCCGGCTGGTTCCATATCCAGTTGAACCAGGCATGGGTATCGTTATCGAGTTTCTGCCCGGTTTTTTCTCCAAGCAACTCAAACAGCCAGCTTCTCACGCTCGCTCGACGGCTCAGGCTTAAAACATCCAGCGCCATGGCGGTATAAGATGGCTGCCAGGTTTTCTCAATATGGTGCCTGGATTCAGACAATTCAGCATCCGGTAACAGCAACAATGAAACAAAACTATAGGCAGTCGGATCGATCCCCAGATAATTATCGCTTACGGTTGCCCGGCAAACTGATGGTGAAGACACTGCCAATAATACAGACAAAGCGATCAATACTCTGGGCACCGTAAATTTGGAAAGACTCAGTCGCAAAAGATTAGCAGCATTCCGCAAATGCCTCTGTATGGTTTGAATGTACTATAGAGTAGGGAGATGAAAATTAGTTCTATTCATTTCCTCAGGCGTCACATGCAAATTAGTGAAGCCTTAACCAGGATCCCTCTTTAACGCCTGGCACATACAGTGAACGCCCCCACCACCCGGAGTGATCATGGAAACGTCAGGATCGAATATTTCAATACCATGGGCGCGCAGTTTTTCCTTCAGTACCAGGCTTTTTTGCGGAATGAGAACCCGATCATTTCCCAGTGCCACGACATTGCATCCGAGGGCCAAAGTGTCCTGAAACGGGACCGGAACAATTTCGATATTCTTTGACTGCAACCAATGGACCACTTCAGGGTCTGTAGAATCGAGGCAGACGGCGGCAAGCTTGGGCGCCAACATCACCACCATCAAGTCGATGTGAACATAAAATGGATCGATATCGGTGAGCTTTACTTCCCAGTTCTCTGCTTCAAACCATCTTTTGAGTTGCAATGCAGCGGATTCCTGGCTCCTGCCTTCATCCCCTTCCCAGCCAATGAGAACCGTTCCGGGCTCAATGACATTGAAATCACCGCCCTCAAAAGTTCCTGCAGTGACATAATCATAGATCGGGATACCCAGTTTTTCATAGGTCTCGATGGCACGGTAATTTTCCCCGCGACGCCACCAGTTGGCCATATTGGTGATGATTGCACCGTAGGGTGTCATTACAGAGGAATCCCGGGCAAACACCTGGTAAGGCAGTTCCGGATCCGGCGCATGAAAATGACAGGTCACGCCGGCAGATTCGTACGCTGATACCATTTCGGCATGCTGGCTTCTGGCGACTTTCGGATCAAAAGGTATCTGACGTCGAATGCTTTTTCGCGAAACCGAACTGGTCTCGAGCCAGCGATAGTTGTCTGCCGGGCCCAGTAAAATTTCATGGAGAACACCATAATCGCAGTCGGCACCCCAGTTTTCCAGCTTCGGAGTGCCACCACCTTCACTGCGTACCCTAAGGGAAAATTCAGAATTCATTGATCAGCTCTCGATTTTGGGAAACCCGGAATACTAGCGCAATGAACGCTATGCGTCAGTATTCGCAGAAAAATTGTTTTTCAGGAAGGTGCTGAGAATACCTGGCTATTGAGGGTCTCAATCAGATCCAGCAAATCAACACCCGCTGGGTTGACCTGTCAGCGCCCGTGGCGTTGTTATGCCTAACCATGAATGCTGACAGATCAACTGATCCTGCATGATTACCTTGACGAAGCGCTACGCCAGACGGCTAACCACTTCATCCCCAATGGCGAGACATGAAGTGAGGCCCGGGGATTCGATACCCAGGCAATGTACCAGTCCACAGATGCCATGGTCGCTTTCATCCAGAATTTCGAAATCCATTTGATCCATTCCCGGGCGTGAAATTTTGGGACGCAGGCCGGCATAGTCCGGCTCCAGTGAATGATCTTCGAGTGCGGGCCAATAGCGCCGAATCCGACTGTAAAATCCTTGCGCGCGAGTGGGATCGACTTCCAGGTTCACAGTGGCGCTATCAACCTTTTCCACATCCGGTCCGAAGCGGGCATGGCCAGCTAAATCGAGCACCAGATGAATCCCCAGGCTACCCTTCTCGGGGGCCGGATAAACAAGATGGGAAAAAGGTGCTTTGCCCTTGAGGCGAAAATAGTTGCCTTTGGTGGACCAGGCCTGTGGCATGCAGCCAATACGGGTTCCGGATATCTGTTGCGCCAGGCGCACAGCATTATGGCTTGCGCAGTTGATAACTTCGTCGGCAACAATTTCAGATACCTCATGCCCTGTATTAACGGTAAGTACCAGCGAGCCAGCATCTGGTTCGATGCCGAGTACTTCGGTGGTGAAGCTAATTACACTACCCGCTGACTCCAGATCGCCTTGCAAACCAAGCATCAATCCATGGCTATCCACGATCCCGGTAGAGGGTGAGTACAGAGCTGCGAGACAATCAAGTTCCGGCTCCATAGCAGCTGCATTCTCCGACGATAACCACACAAGATCATCGACACCATTTCCCCTGCCTCGAACCAGGAGCTGCTCCAGGGTGTCAACATCTTCAACTGACGTTGCCACAATTAACTTTCCTGTGGGGCGTGCGGAAATATGCCGGTCTGCACAATATCGATAGAGCTTATTCCTGCCCTCGACGCACAATCTGGCTTTCAGTGAGCCGGGCTGATAATAGATGCCACCATGAATAACTTCCGAATTGCGCGAACTCACCTCCGCTCCGATGCCAGCATTTTTTTCCAGCACCAAAACATCCCTGCCGCTGACGGCGAGGGCGGCGGCACAGGACAACCCCACTACACCGGCGCCAATAACTACAGTCTGGATTTGATAGCGGTTCAACTCTCAGCATACCCCGTTGTTACGCTGCCCAGACGAGCTTCAGTTCTGATTTCGTTGCTCCCGCCATAATCCAAGCTTCTGCTGCACGGGTCGATCAGAGTAGCTGAACAGCACGGCCTCATTGTCTGTTTGATGAACCACATTAAACCAGCTTGGCACGACAAAAATATCATGAGGTTGCCAGTGAAATTCGATGTCGCCAATTTTGCTCGTTCCAGATCCTTCCACGACGACGAATACGGTGGCGTCGGTACAGCGATAAGAGTGCGAGATAAATCCGGCTGGCAGTAACTGGATAAAGGTACCAATGGTTGGCATGGCAAATTCTCCGGTGACTGGATTAACATATCGCATCTTTAATCCATGACAGGGATCCCATTGCTGATCCCGACGCATGGTCTCCAGTGCTGCTCTGGTGCGGGCATAGGGATAGTTAAACACTGGAGATGTTTTGCAATACACCGGATAATCTACAGGCAGTAAACCCTCGCCATAACGGGCCAGCGCGTCCCCTTCCGGTCGTGACAGGGGTTGCTCATCTTCGCCGAGCTGTTCGGCGAATGAGGTATCGAGAAATTGCACCAGCGGAATGTCCAGCCCATCGAGCCAGACCATGGGCTGATTACTCTCATTTCCATGATCATGCCATTGCCAATTAGGCGTTATGACAAAATCTCCGGGTGACATAAAGGTTTTCTCGCCGCCTACAGCGGTATGGGCACCACTGCCTTCGATGACAAATCGCAAAGCTGACTGGCTATGGCGATGGCAGGGGGCCACCTCTCCGGGTTTGACCAGTTGAAGCCCCCCGTAGAGCGAACTGGTGATTTTCGATTGTCCCCTGAGTCCCGGGTTTTCAAGAATCAATACCCTTCTCTCGGCCTCTTTTGCGCTAATCAGCTCGCCGGCCTCCATCAGGTGGCCACGTATTTTGCTATAGTGCCAGAGATAAGGTTGACAGCCCGACCCGGGCTCACGGGTCACCAGACTGCTCATAACGGACCACAATGGGGTCAGGTTATCTCCGTTAATTTTTTTGTAGTACGCTTCTCGATCAGGAGTGGCTTCTGCTTGTGACATGGCCTTGTAATGTATTGTAAAGGTAAACTGACGAATTCGCTGTTATTGAACCACAGTGACAGGGTCGGGATAAGAAAGCAGCAAAAATGGCGAACACTTCGACAACCCTCGGTAGCCAGAGAATTGTTCTTTCATACAAAATCTGTACTAAATCTTTCACGCTTTAGTGCCCTTTCAAGATAATAATCTCAACCGGTGCAATATAGTCTTGTGCAATATTCTGTATCATGTTTTCGATTTTGGCGGCTGTGCTTTCCTGGAAGCAGAGACTCCGTAAACTGATTTTTGAATGTATCAAGATTCATTACTTTTGCCCCCGATGGGTTTAGGATAGCCAACTTTGCAAGCACCCTTAAAGCCGAATTGTAACGCCTGATGGCAGCAACTGTCGCTCCCATTACCCATCGAGCCGTGTGGGCGTTAGCCGGACCGATGATTATTTCAAATATTTCCGTACCCCTGGTGGGTGCGGTGGATACTGCCGTGGTGGGGCGTTTGCCAGGTCCTGAATATATTGGCGGGGTAGCGTTGGGTGCATTGATTTTCAGTTTTCTCTACTGGGGATTTGGTTTTTTACGTATGGGCACCACTGGATTTGTTGCGAGGGCAAAAGGAGCCGGAGACGATCAGGAAATGTCCCTGTTGCTTATCCGTGTAATGTGTCTTGCAGTACTGTTTGGATTGCTGGTTGTCAGTATCGGGCAGCCAGTCATTGGTTTTGCGCTATCCATTATTGATAGCAGCGTGCGGGTTGAAGCGCTGGCTTCAGAGTATTCTGTTATTCGAATCTGGAGCGCCCCTGCGACTTTGATGATTTACGTGTTTACCGGGGTTTTTATCGGGTTGCACAATACCCGCCATGCGTTTCTTTTGCAGATTGTCCTGAATCTGGTCAACGTAGTACTCGACCTGATGTTTGTACCCTGGCTTGAACTGGGTGTGCCAGGCGTGGCATGGGCTACTCTGATCGCAGAATATACCGCCGCGGCTCTTGGTTTCTGGTTACTCAGGCGGCGTATCCAGTCAGCACTGGCGATGTCCCGCTGGAACCTGGTATTTTCGCCAGCAGCGGTAGCAAATCTGATGCGATCAAACAGCCACATATTTGTCCGCACTCTGTGCCTGGTTTTTTCTTTCGCTTTTTTCACTGCCCAGGGGGCCAGGCTAGGCGAACTGGTGCTGGCGGCCAATACTATTTTGCTCCACCTGCAAAGTATCATGGCCTATGGTCTCGACGGGTTTGCCCATGCCGCAGAAGCACTGGCGGGCAGCGCATACGGTGCCGGTGACCGTCGTCAATTCAGGAAAGCGGTGAATTTGACCACTTTGTGGGCCGGCGGTACGGCGGTAGCAATCGGATTCCTGTATCTGATCTTTGGCCAGCAGCTTCTGTCCCTGTTCAGTGATCAACAGCAGGTCTTATCCATGGCGGTAACCTACCTGCCATGGTTAATCATATCGCCGCTGGTCTCGGTATGGAGTTTTCAACTTGATGGCATTTTTATTGGCGTTGGACATACCCGGGAAATGCAGAACGCGATGTTGCTTTCAACCCTGGGATATCTTGCCCTGGTATGGCTGTTGCTGCCGTTAATGGGCAATCATGGCCTGTATCTCTCCCTGACTGTATTTATGATTTTGCGGGCATTGACATTGCGGTACTACCTGCCGAATATTTACCGCGCCATAGTGGAACCAGAGAATTCATGAATAAGCCTTTGTATCCAATGATCATCCTGTGGGCGCATCCGCGCTCCATGTCTACCGCAATGGAGCGAGTGATGCGTGAAAGGGGCGATTGTTTTTGTCTCCATGAACCTTTTATGTATTACTACTATGTGCATCTGAAAAAAAATCATATGCCCCATTTCGATGTCGAACCAGGCCGTCCCGGCAGATTTGAAGATATCGTCAATGTGTTTCGTGCCAGGGCCCATGACAGTATAGTTTTTGCCAAGGACATGAGTTATTACGTATTACCTGAAATCACCCGGCATCCGGAACTGGCGAGCGAATTTTTCCATCTATTCCTGATTCGGGACCCAAGAAAATCACTTGTTTCCTACTTTAAACTCGACCCGGACTTCAGTTGTGAAGAAGCCGGCCTGGAGTCCCAGTGGAAATTACATCAATGGATCACCGGGCTGACCGGGAATGCTCCTTTGGTGCTGGAAGCCGAGAATATTCAGCGAGATCCAGAGGCGGTGATTGGCGCTGTTTGGCAACAAATCGGGCTATCATTTAAACCCGAGGCATTTAACTGGGATTCCAATAGTAAGCCTTCAGACTGGCAGCAGGTAGATCAATGGCATCAAAAAACACTGGCGAAAAAATCCATCCAGTCAAATACATTAACAGAATCAGAAATTCAGCAGGCGTTTTTACGCGATGTGAAAAAAGAGCCGAATTTACAGCGTTATTTTGACCATCACTGGCCTTTTTATCAAAAACTTGTTCAGCTCGCCCGGGGGTGATGAGGTTGGTTCCCGGACCGGGAAAACAGGGCCAGTGCAATCACACTGAATAATCCAAAGCCGCTTACCACCGGGATCAACGTGTGGTTGTAGAGGCTGCCGACCAGGTATCCAAGGGTCAGCGATATCATGGTCATCACTGATCCAGTGAGCGAAGAGGCCAGTCCTGCAATATGACCCAGAGGTTCCATGGCGAGGGCATTCAGATTACCAAACAAAATACCGGTGGCGAAGAAAGATATAATCAGATAACCCATAACCATTGGCAGCGTTGGTGTAATGAGCAGACAAATTATCAGAAAAATGCCTGCTATCAAGGCTGTGGTATATAAAGCAATTTTACATAGCAGGCGCATTCCCAGGCGTATTACAAGGCGCGAATTGAGCCACGAAGCGCAGCCAATAGAAAGCGCCAGAACAGCAAAATAAAAAGGAAAAAGGGTGCCAAGGCCGTACAGTTCCTGCAGGATCTGCTGCGATGAATTTAAGAAACCAATAAACGCGCCGAAAATCAGACCGCCCGCAAGGGTATAGACAACCGTGACCCGGGTACTGCAAATATCAATAGCTGCCAGCCAGATGACCGCCAGCGAAAAAGGCCGCTGTTTGTCCGCGGGAAGGGATTCCGGTTGTCTGTAGTGGAACCAGACCAGGGTAAGAGCGGCCAATATGACAAATGCAACAAAAATATACCGCCAGTGGGCAAAAATCAAAATGATCTGGCCGAGGGCGGGTGCCACTGCCGGTACGAGGATAAACACCATCATTACCAACGACATAATTTTGGCCATCTCTCGGCCTGAAGAGTGATCGCGTACGATTGCCACGGTCAGGATCCTTGGCCCGGCGGCGCCCAAACCCTGGAGAAATCGACCGCATAGTAACCACCAATAGGATTGAGAGAATATTGCGATCACACTGCCGGCGATAAACAACACAAAGCCAAAAACGATGGGTGTGCGCCTGCCTACACTGTCCGAAATCGGGCCATAGAAAATCTGACCGATGGCCATGCCGATAAAAAGCATCGTAATTACCAACTGCCGGTCGTTTTCCTCTTTAACCCCAAGATCTCCGGCAATCTGTGACAATGCGGGCAACATTGCGTCGATGGCTAGCGCCACCAACGACATGCTGAGCGCCATCAGGGCGACAAATTCTCTGAACCCGGCGGGTTTCATGAATTGAGCTACTTTACAATTCCAGAAATAAATTCCGCAATATCCTGAATTTCTTCGGCAGAAACAGAGTGGGGCATTTGGTAGCTGTGCCAGCTAATTGAGTATTCCATTTGTTCCAGCATCTCCCTGCTTTGCTCAGCCAGTGCCAACGGAATGACCGGGTCATCTGTGCCGTGAGCGAGGAAAATTGGCACATTTTCATTGTCTTTACTTCTTTCCGCGTTGGTGCTTGCAGCATCTGCGAGATAAGCTGATAACGCAATAATTCCTGCGAGCTTTTGCCTGAGTCTAAGGCCAGTAAACAACGCCACTGCACCTCCCTGGGAAAAACCAGCGAGAATAATATGGCTGGTATCAATGCCGCGCCGATTTTCCTGTTCAATCAACGAACCAACAATGGCGGCTGAGTTCTCGAGGCCGCTTCGATCCTGGTCACGGTCGAATGCCATGCCTCTGACGTCATACCAGCCACGCATTTCCATGCCGCCATTTATCGTGATTGGACGTATCGGAGCGTGGGGAAATACAAACCGGATCGCAGGTGAGTCAGTAAACCCCAACTGTGCCGCCACTGGTTCAAAATCATGGCCGTCAGCGCCCAGTCCGTGGAGCCAGATGACGCTCCAGGCAGGGTCGATACCGGTTTGTAATTCTATATAATCAATTTCAGACATGATGTAAGACTCTTTACCTTAAAATGTATTGTAATTTTTCGCTTTCGGCGATAATACCCTGATGACACGTTTTACCAAACAATTCCTCCTCATCGCCATTGTGATCAATCTGATGGCTTCTGCCTACGCTCAGCAAACAATGGAACAGGCAATGGTTTCAGTGGATCCTGTCATTCGAGAGCATTTCACCCAGACGGTACCCATTCTCGGCCGCCTGGTGGCAAAACAATCTGGCACCGTAGGCTCTCGAATCGCCGGTTCGGTGATCGAGATTCTGGCCCAGGTTGGCGACAAAGTAACCCAGGGTCAGTTGATTGCTCTTATTGATAACGAACCACTGAAACTACAAAAAAAACTGGCGCTGGCCCAGCGTGCCGAAGCACAGGCACGTATTGCTACTGCCAGGGCGCTACTGGAACTGTCCAGTCAGGAAGTGAAACGTATGAGTTCACTGCAACTATCCGCTTCGGTTAGCCAGGCCACTCTTGAAGATGCCACGCAACAGCAAAATATCGCTTTCGCCCGGGTACGCGAAGCAGAAGTTGCATTGAGCAGCAGCGCGGCGTCCATCAGCCTGGCCGACCTTAATCTACGCTATGCAGAAATCATAGCCCCTTTTAACGGTACCGTGACCGCCAAGCTTACCGAAGTTGGCAGTTACCTCCAGCGAGGGGCGGCAGTGGTCCGGCTGGTGTCAGATAAATTGCTGGAACTGGAAGCAGATATTCCGGGTAACCGACTTTCCGGACTCACCGTGGGCAGGGAAATAGACATTGGCCTTGATAATGGCGGTCGCCATAAGGCCAGTGTGCGTGCCGTGGTGCCGGAAGAAAATCCCAGTACGCGAACCAGGAGGGTTCGATTCCATCTGGATAGTGAGACAAAACAGATGGCCCTGGCAGTGAAACAAAGCGTTACCTTATACGTACCAGCCGGTTCAAGCCGGGAAATCCACTCGGTTCATAAAGATGCAGTGGTACGTAGAGGCAGTGACAGCCTCGTATACGTAGTTGAGGACAATGTGGCAAAACTCAGGTCGATTCAGACCGGTGATGCCATTGGGAACCGGCTCGAAGTGCTTAAGGGGCTGGTGATTGGTGACCAGGTGGTGGTACGCGGCAATGAACGCTTGCAACCCGACCAGCCGGTGGTCATCGCTGGCGCGCTGTAATATCGTTCTGTGAACCTGATTCGTCTGGCCATTGACCGCCCCGTCGCAGTTATCGCGGCGGTTTTGCTGGTGGTATTATTTGGTCTGGTCGCGCTGGCTTCGATCCCGATCCAACTGGCTCCGGATGTGAATCGACCGGTGATTACGGTTACAACCAACTGGTTTGGTGCTGCTCCGGCTGAGGTGGAACGTGAAATACTCAACCCCCAGGAAGAGGAACTGGCTGCAATTGAAGGGCTGACTTCTATTACCGGAAGTGCTGACCAGGGTAGATCAGTCATCACCATGGAATTCAGGATTGGCACCAATATGGATCGTGCCCTGTTGCTGGTGGCCAATCGGCTCGATCGGGTGGCAGAGTACCCTCAGGAGGCAGATCAACCAACCATTGATACTGCGGGCAGTGAGGACAACGCCATTGCCTGGTTTATTTTCACCCGCCTGCCGGGCAATGACCGGCCAATGTATGAGTTCGGTGATTTTATTGAAGACAATGTGCGGGAAAGGCTCGAGCGGGTGCCCGGTATTGGCCGGATTAATCTGTTTGGTAGCAGCGAAAGAGAAATTCAGATTGTTGTCGATCCGACCTTGCTGGCGAGCTACCACCTGACCATCGCCGACATAGGTCGTTCGCTACGGTTGGCGAACATTTCTCTGGGTGCCGGCGATATTGATGAGGGTAAACGTCGTTACATCGTTCGAACGGAAGGCGAACTGAATTCTCTCGAAGCCATTCGAGAGGTGTTGATCGACCGCCGCCAGGGTGGTGATGAACTCGCCCGCATTGCTTTGGGAGATATTGCAGAGGTGCGGTTTGGCTACAGGAAGCCCACCGCAACAATCCGGATGTTGGGCAACGCGGCTATGGCGATGAATGCGGAGCGGCAAACGGGCGCTAACGTCATTGAAACCATGGAAGGGTTGAAGAAGATCCTGGAGGAACTCAATGAGTCAGTAGTGCCAGCAGCCGGGCTCAGATTACAACAGGTTTACGATGAGACAGTTTACATCCAGTCTGCGATCAATCTGGTCAAGCAGAATATCTGGGTAGGGGGTGTACTGGCCGCATTTGTCTTATTGCTGTTTCTGCGATCGTTTCGCGCTACCCTGATCATATCACTGTCAATCCCGGTATCCGTTATTGGCGCGTTTGTTGCTATGGCGGCACTGGGACGATCCATCAATGTAATCTCGTTGGCCGGACTCGCATTTGCCGTCGGCATGGTGGTCGATGCTGCGATCGTGGTACTGGAAAATATTTATCGTCACAAGGAAGAGGGCTATTCAAGCAGTGAAGCCGCGTATCTCGGCACCAGCCAGGTCTGGGGGGCGGTTCTGGTCTCTGCACTTACCACGGTGATGGTATTTATTCCGATACTGGTGATGGAATTGGAAGCCGGGCAGTTGTTTCGTGATATCGCTGTGGCGATTTCGGTATCTGTAGTGTTATCACTGGTGGTTTCGATTACCGTCATTCCGGCACTATCCAAACGGCTGTTATCGGGTGGCATAGCCGGGGGCGGGATCAAACGCATGCGCATTCTGTTGCTGGATACGCTGGCCGGCTGGTTTGTTGTCGCCACCACCGGGTTTGTCCGACTGGTGATCCGAAGTCGATTGCTGGCGTTTGTGATCGCCGGTGCAGTCACCGTGGCTGCGGGTGTATTTAGTGTTCAGTACCTGCCAAAACTCGAATACTTACCAGAAGGTAACCGTAATCTTCTGTTTGGCATTGTCATTCCGCCGCCGGGCTATAACCTCGATACCACAACAAAAATAGCCGAGAGCATTGAGAACGAAATAAAATATTTATGGAAAACCAATATCGATCTGACGGAACCCCGGGGAGCTGATCAGCCGCCTGTCATCGAACGATTTTTCTTCGTTGCAACCAGATCCCGTACTTTTCTTGGTGCGGTAGCAATGAATCCGGAGCGCGTTGCAGAACTCAAACCAGTTTTGAGTGATCCGGTATTTCGTGAACCGGGAACATTTGGTTTTATCACCCAGCCGTCCATTTTTGGACGCGGCATTGGGGGTGGGCGTAAAGTGGATCTCGACGTCTCCGGTAATGAAATGGAAGCCGTTTTACAGGTGGCCAATCGGGCATTTGGAAAAATTGTCGGCTTGTTTCCCCGGGAGCAGGGTCACGAATGGCGACCAAAGCCCGGACTTGAACTGGGCGCCCCGGAGGTCAGGGTCAGTCCGGATCGAATTAAACTCAACGACAGTGGTATCAGCGCACTTGATCTGGCCCAGACCATCGATACCTTTAATGACGGCCTGCGTGTGAGTCAGTCTACGGTAGAGGGCAAGTTGATTGACCTGGTGCTTAAGGGCGTTCGCGGAGCGGTGACAGAAACCCAGGGTATAGGGGACCTGCCTATCGTAACCCCCGCAGGACAGGTGATACCGGTTAGCTCAGTGTCGAGGATAGAACTGACAGCAGGGCCAACCCAGATTCAGCACCGGGAGCGTTTTCGCACCGTCACGCTGGAAGTGCGCCCGGATAAAACTTTACCACTGGAAACTGCCATTGAAATGTTGCGTAGCGAGGTAATCGAACCGCTGGAGGAGGAAGGGCTTCCTGACGGTGTTCGAATGCGGATTTCCGGTACTGCCGACAAGCTCGAGCAAACCCGTGGTGCGATGGCGATTAACCTTGGCCTGGCTATTATTATCGTCTTCCTGGTGATGGCGGTGTTGTTCGAGAGTTTTATTTATCCGCTGATTATCATGTTATCGGTTCCGGTGGCTGCGGCCGGTGGTATTGCAGGGCTGGTGGTACTGAATATTTATACCTATCAGGCCCTGGATATGCTGACAATGCTCGGGTTTGTGATCTTGATAGGCATTGTCGTTAACAACGCTATCTTGCTGGTGCATCAATCGTTGCACCTGATCCGTGATCAGGGCGTGGCACCCAAAGATGCTATCGCCACCGCAACCCAAAACAGGATTCGACCGATTTTTATGTCTACCCTTACCAGTGTTTTTGGTATGCTGCCGCTGGTACTATTTCCTGGAGCAGGTTCAGAACTCTACCGCGGCCTCGGTTCGGTGGTGGTGGGAGGGCTCAGCTTGTCTGCAATCATCACCTTGTTAATCGTGCCGCCAATGATGTCATTACTGGTGGCGCCACTGGAAGCACGCCGCAGCCGCAAACCGCGAAAACAGCATGAACAGATTTAACTTTGAATTCCCTTATCACTCCCAGCGTATGCCCGTGATTGCGCGCAATATGGTCGCGTCCTCTCAGCCTCTTGCTGTCCAGGCCGGGTTGCGAGTACTGCAGGAAGGGGGGAATGCGATAGACGCGGCGCTGACTACTGCAATCACGCTTACCGTGGTGGAACCCACCAGCAATGGTATTGGCAGCGACGCCTTCGCCATTTTATGGGATGGACAGCAGTTGCTTGGTCTCAATGCATCAGGTCGTGCACCGGCTTCGGTGACCCCGGAGGATTTTTCCGGACTCGATGAGATGCCCCAGTTTGGCTGGCCGTCGGTGACCGTGCCTGGGGCAGTGAGTGCATGGGTTGCTATGTCTGAACGGTTTGGCAAATTGCCATTCGAGCGCCTGTTTGAAAACGCTATCGACTATGCGCGAAATGGTTATGCGGTATCTCCCGTTACCGCCCGGGCCTGGGCCGCATCACCCCCTGAATTTCGCCACCAGGAGGGGTTCCACAATTTCCTGCCGGAAGGTGCGGTGCCAAAAGCGGGACAGTGGTTCAGTTTTCCGGATCAGGCGGATAGCCTGGCTTCCATTGCGCGAACCGGTGGTGAAGCATTTTATCGTGGCAAGCTGGCTGATGAAATGGCAGCATCATCACAAAGGAACAATTGGAAGATGACCAGATCAGATCTTGCCTCCCATCAGGCCGACTGGGTTACGCCGATCTCTATCCGGTATGGCGATATACGTCTCCACGAAATTCCACCCAATGGGCAGGGTCTGGCAGCATTGCTAATGCTTGGAATTATTCGTCATCACGATGTCGGCCAGTATCCGGTGGATTCGGTCAATAGCGTGCATCTTCAGGTGGAAGCGATGAAGTTGGCATTTGCCGACGCCTATCGTTATATCTCTGATTCCGAGACCATGGATATCAGCGTTGAAGCAATGCTTGATGATCACTACCTTCGTCAACGGGCCGAGTTGATTAGTATGGAAGAGGCGCGCTTTTCGGGCCATGGTTTTCCTGATCGAGGCGGTACCGTATATCTCACCACTGCTGACCAGAACGGTTTGATGGTCTCCATGATCCAGAGTAATTTCTCTGGATTCGGTTCCGGGGTAGTGGTGGAAGGCACGGGCATCAGTCTGCAGAATCGTGCCGCCGGGTTCAACCTGATCCCGGGACATCCAAATCAGGTGGGGGGGGGTAAACGTCCCTTCCAGACGATCATTCCCGGATTCGTAACTCGTAACGCGCAGCCGGAATTGAGTTTTGGTGTGATGGGGGGATCTATGCAAACCCAGGGCCATGCCCAGATGATTATCCGAATTTACAATTATGGCCAGAATCCTCAAACTGCCAGTGATGCCAGTCGCTGGCGGATACTGGAAGACAACCAGCTACACCTGGAGCGGGGCTTTAACCCGGAGGTCGCGCAGGCCCTCGAGAATCGTGGCCATAAACTGTTTGACGGTGTTGTGGATGAGGACACCGGCTTTGGCGGGGCACAGTTGATTTATCGATCCGGGGGCGTCTATACAGGTGGTTCCGATCACCGAAAAGACGGACTGGCAGCCGGGTATTAGTGGCTAAACACGGTGCGTGGATAAAGGCGAGTTTAAGGCGTCTCGGGCGCATTATAATTTGGCTTGCCCTGGGGTTGCTGGTGGCTATTACCAGTTTGCGCTGGGTGGATCCGGTAACCTCGTCGGTCATCATCCAGCGCAATATACTTGCGCTGCTGGAACACGACAAACCGGTCAGTTTTAAATGGGTCGACTGGGTGGCAATATCACCGCAGTTGCCGTTGGCGGTGGTGGCGTCTGAGGATCAGCGGTTCCCTCACCATCATGGCATCGATACTACCGAGCTGCGCAAGGCGATACGCCAGGGGGGGCATCGTGGCGCCAGTACCATCACCCAACAGGTAGCAAAGAACATGTTTCTCTGGCAGGGCCGAAGTTACTTGAGAAAAGCTCTGGAAGCTGTCCTTGCGCTGTACATAGATCTCGTCTGGGGCAAGCAACGGGTGTTGGAAATTTACCTGAATATTGCGTATTTCGGAGAAAATATATATGGCGTTGGACCTGCGAGCGAACAATTTTTCAGTAAACTACCGAGGCAGCTGAACCGCTATGAATCGGCCCGGCTTGCCGCCGTATTGCCGAGTCCGGATCGATTTTCAGTGGTCAATGCCAGCCGTTATGTCGTTGACCGGCAATACTGGATTCTTCGACAGATGAAGCAACTGGGGGGTGTGAAATATATTGAAAAGCTTTGATCACTGAAAAATTCAGAGCGCTTTCAGTGCGATAATTACGTAGAATTTGAATATTGATAGAGCAAGCAACAGGTTCCATTTGCATATAGCCATTTCTACCATTGTATTACTGACTGTTATTATGTTTGCCGGGGTTCAGGTAAACGCAGACAGTTATACAGATTGTCTGCTGGAGACCATCCAACAGGCCGCGGATACAGACACAGTGAAAGCCATCCGGCAGCGATGTGCTGAACCAGACGACGCTGGTCCGTCAATCCGGCCCGCACCAGCAGACAAAAAAACCGGCTTGATCGAAAATCGGCTCCGACTGGAGCGAGAAGCCTCGAACAATCGCTTTGCCATCATTCAACACAAGAGTAGCTATATTCTTCCTTTTACCTATAACAGCCGGGTAAACAATGCTCCATTTGAAGAAGTCAATGGGGCCAGTGATCTTGATAATTATGAGGTCAAATTTCAGTTCAGCCTCAAGGCACAACTTTTCGATTCGATTCTGAATCGACGCGGACGTGTATTTTTTGCTTACACTAACCAGTCCTATTGGCAGATCTACGATAGCGGTAATTCGGGGCCATTTCGCGAAACTAATCATGAGCCGGAAATATTTGCTGACTTTGACCAGGACCTGCAACTGGACAGTTGGCACGTTCCCCTAATTCGACTCGGCTGGTCGCATCAGTCGAATGGTCGTTCTTCCACTCTGTCCCGTAGCTGGAATCGGATATATGGACAGATTTTCCTGGAAAAAGATAATTGGGCGGTGAGCTTCCGTCCCTGGCTGCAAGTCAGGAAAGGGGGAAGCGCTGCATTTGACAACCCGGACATCGATGACTTTATGGGAAACTTTGAGCTGGGTATCTTTCGCCAGGGCATTGCTTCCACCTCTTCCATCTTGCTGCGGAATAATTTACGCTCGGAAAATTACGGTGCAGTAGAGCTGAACTGGTCTCGTCAACTGCCATATAGCGAAAAGTTACGTTTTTATTTTCAGTATTTCTACGGCTATGGTGAAAGTCTGATTGACTACAATGCGCTCACCAATCGAGTGAGCCTGGGGTTGCTGTTGAGTGACTTTTTATAAATACAGTTAACAAACGATACCCCTAATGGATCAGAGCAGCTTGCTGGCGTGGCCAGGTGATATTTTTCAGGTATTACTTGATCACAGTGTAAGGCAGGTCGCCTATGTTCCGGATGCAGGGCACCAGAACCTCATCGAGCGATGTATTGACTGTAAGGAGTTGAAATCAATTTCTCTCACTACTGAAGAAGAGGGTGTTGCACTATTGGCGGGTGCCTGGTTAGGGGGCGACCGCGGGGTGTTGCTGATGCAAAGCAGCGGGGTAGGCAATTGCATTAACATGCTTTCACTACCCCGGGTATGCCAGATGCCTTTGCTGGTGCTGGTAACCATGCGAGGGGAAGAGGGGGAATTCAATCCCTGGCAGATTCCTATGGGGCAAAATATGGAGAAATTACTGTCCGCCGCAGGAGTGCTAACCTACCGGGTTTCAGATTGTCATGAGGTAAGAGAAACAGTAGATATGGCAGCGAGGAAGGTGTTCACAAACTCGGTGGTTGCTGCTGTTCTGATTTCTCAAGATGTGCTGGGTGTGAAAACCTTTGAGCAATGACAACGCGTTCAACACGTAGTCGCCACTACCCGCTTCATCGTCGTGATGTGGTTAAGGTTTTGCTTGAGCCACGCACTGATTCGCTGGTGGTTTCCGGACTTGGCGCGCCGAGTTGGGATATTACCGCTGCAGGTGATCATCCCCTGAATTTCCCCTTATGGGGGGCGATGGGCGGTGCCGTATCTGTTGCATTGGGGTTGGCAATTGCGCAACCATCGCGGCGGATATTAGTCATTACAGGGGATGGAGAAATGTTAATGGGGCTCGGAACGTTGGCTACGGTTGCGAACCTGGGTCCATCCAATCTCGCCATTGTTGTTCTGGACAATGAACGTTACGGGGAGACCGGGATGCAACTGACCCATACAGCGGGCAAAGTCGACCTGGCGGCGGTTGCCGCAGCCACAGGGTTCACCATTTGCCGGACCATTGTCGATGACGAAAGTCTTGCCCAATCTTTACCCGCTATCTATCAGGGAACTGGCCCAATGTTTTTTGCTGTCAAGGTTCGTTCTGAAAACCTTCCCCTGGTGCTGCCTCCCAAAGATGGCGTGATTCTTAAACAGCGTTTTCGCTCGGCCTTATTGCCTTGACGGAGTACCAGGATACCCTGTATCCGATGATTTCCCGGAACTGGCATTTCCAGTCTTACTGCACGCCCTGTAAGTTGCGATGCATTTTGCCGAGTTTATATCGGGCACTGACATGACCTTGCTTGAAAGCTTTCAAATACCATCCCAGGGCCTCCCGGTCGTCCTGCGGTACACCCCGTCCCCTGGCATACATCTCTCCGAGCTTGTATTGGGCCTGGGCAGACCCCTGGTCTGCAGCTTTCCGAAACCACATTACCGCCTGTTGGCCATCCTGTGGCACACCCCGCCCATAGATATAATTAATAGCAAGATGATATTGGGCCTCGATATGGCCTTGTTCCGCGGCTTTGCGCCACCAGACGCCTGCCTGTTGATAGTTCTGTGGAACACCCTGTCCATCAGCGTACATAAACCCGAGATGGTATTGGGCGCTCACATAACCCTGTTCCGCAGCTTTTCGATACCATGAAACAGCCAGTCTGTAGTCCTGGGGGGTCTCCCGCCCATAGCGATAAATTACACCGAGACTGAATTGCGCCCCCGGATAACCTTGCTCCGCTGATTTATGAAACCACTCAATGGCTTCCCTGTAATTCTGAAACTCATCATTTGCACTGACAAACACAATCCCGAGGTGATATTGAGCCTCCGCATTACCTTGCTCTGCTGCTTTTCGATACCACGAAACAGCTTGCCTATAATCCTCGGCAACGCCGTGTCCATTGGCATACATTAATCCGAGTTTTAACTGTGCTTTTGAGTTACCCTGGTTGGCCAGCTCAAGAGTTTTCTCAATTGAAGGGGACGCTGTAACCGCAGCGGTATTACCAGGTATTGAAGCAACGATAGATATTGCCAGCAATGTATTTTTCAGGAAATTCTTAAGGTT
>CAYOGN010000031.1:0-23390 GCA_964403545.1 uncultured Gammaproteobacteria bacterium | reverse complement strand
GAGCAGGGCCCATACACTGAGCAGAATGATCCAGCTACCGAGGGAGACACCAAGGGCGGCGGTTATTGAGTAATGCTGCATAGCCAGCGGAGCCGCGAGGCCTATAGCCAATGCAGGAAGTGCTATTAAAGCGCTATAGCGACCGCTACGCGAAAGCTTGTCGCGCTTCCATCGCACGGCCGCGCCGATCCCCATCGTAATCACAAGGGGAATACCCAACAGAGCAAATATGGTATCGAAGTAGGGAGGTCCAACCGAGATTTTTTGCCCGCTAAGGGCATCCAGGAATAATGGATACAATGTGCCCAGCAACACGGCAAAACAAATGACAGTAAGAAACAGGTTATTCAACAGTATCGCGGTCTCCCGGGAAACCAGTTCGAAGCGGGCGAAACTTCGAATGCCAGGTGCTCTCCATGCATACAGTGCCAGCGAGCCGCCAACAACGATAGCGAGGAATAAAAGAATAAACAAACCTCTTGCCGGAGCAGTGGCAAACGCATGTACCGATGTCAGCACTCCCGAGCGAACGAGGAAAGTCCCCAACAGGGAAAGTGAAAAGGCCATTATGGAAAGCAAAATACTCCAGGCCTTGAATACTCCACGTTTTTCCGTTGCTGCCAGCGAATGAATTAGTGCGGTACCGATTAGCCAGGGCATAAATGAGGCATTTTCAACCGGATCCCAGAACCACCAGCCACCCCAGCCGAGTTCATAGTAAGCCCACCATGACCCCAGGGCAATTCCGATAGTCAGAAAAGTCCAGGCAATATTGGTCCATGGTCGGGACCATTTGGCCCAGGCGGCATCCATACGACCGCCGATCATAGCGGCAATGGAAAAAGCAAAAGCCACAGAAAATCCCACATACCCCATATAGAGCATCGGTGGATGTATGGCGAGTCCAATATCCTGCAATAGCGGGTTCAGATCCCGGCCCTCCAGGGGAGTCGGGAATATTCGCTCAAACGGGTTCGAAGTCAGTAACAGAAACAAAAGTATACCGACGCTGATCAGTCCCATGACTGACAGCACCCGGGCCGAGAGTAAATCGGGTAGCTCCCGGGTATAAACTGCTACCGCACCGGTCCAGCCCGCCAGAATCAGTGCCCAAAGCAGGAGCGACCCCTCATGCCCGCCCCAGACACCGGAAATTCGATAAAGCAGAGGCAAATGAGAGTTGGAATGATTGGCCACATAGGCCACAGAAAAATCACTGGTGATAAATGCCCAGGTCAGGCAGGCGTAGGACACCGCCACCACCAGTAACATATTAATCGCAACCGGTTTTGCCAGCGCCACCCAGTTGTGGATACCACGTAATGAACCGATCAATGGCAACAGGCCCAGAACTACCGCCAGTACCAATGCCAGGTTGAGTGCAAACTGACCAATTTCAGGAATCATAAGGATATGTTTTATTTATGGGTTAGAAAGAAATTGCCTATTCTACGGACTGGTAGCCACCAGCATTTGCCTTTTTTAGCGCGTCACTGACTTCCGGCGGCATATAGGTCTCATCGTGTTTGGCCAACACTTGCTGAGCGAAAAATTCGCCATTTTGCATTGATCCCGTGGTAACAATACCCTGACCTTCGCGGAATAAATCCGGCAGGATTCCATTGTACGTTACGGTAACTACCTGGGCAGTATCCGTAAGGTCAAAAGACACATCCAGATCCTTGTCGTTGCGTTTCACGCTACCCTCCACCACCATGCCACCAAGTCGAAAAGTAGTGCCTTCCGGCGCTTCTCCCAATGCCACCTGGCTTGGACTATAGAACAGGTTAATATTTTCGTTTAGTGCATTGAGTGCCAGTGCTACTGCGCCGCCAACACCAGCGATTAACAGGCAGACAAGGATCAATCGCTGCTTACGTTTTGGAGTCATCGGTTAGCCCTCTTGCTCGATATTTCAATGTGTTCCTGATCAAGTTCTGCGAGTAGCGCATTGACCCGCTTGCGATAAGTCAGAATCGGTGAAAAGTAATGATAGCTGAATAAAACGGCGACCAGCAGGTAACTGCTCCAAACGTAGAATCCATACCCGCCCATATAAAAAAATTCAGTCACTGGCAATCCTCACCATCTGATCTCGAACCCATTGAGTTTTTCTTTCCTGATCCAGCAATTCGCAACGAAGTCGATTAAGTACTGCGGCAACAAAATAAAAATTAAAGGCAGCGAACATGATGAGCAATGGAATCAGCATTCTGGTATCGATAGACGGTCGGCCCAGTTTGCTGATCGTGGATCCCTGATGCAGGGTGTTCCACCATTCCACCGAAAAATGAATAATGGGCAAATTAATCAATCCAACCAGTGCCAGCAGGGCAGACGCGCGAGCGGCGGTTCTGCGATCTTCAATGGCACCGGAAAGGGCAATATAGCCAATAAACAGGAACAGCAACAGCAATTCAGAGGTCAATCTCGCATCCCATACCCAGTAGGTACCCCAGGTCGGTTTACCCCATAGCGAACCGGTTACCAGGGCGCAAAAGGTAAACATGGCACCAAGAGGGGCAACAGATCGGGCGACAAAATCGGCCACTTTAATGTGCCAGACCAGACCAATGCCGGCGGAAATAGCCATCACCGAATAACTGAACATGGATAACCAGGCTGAAGGGACATGGATAAAAATAATTCTATAGCTGTCGCCCATTTGATAGTCAGGGGGCGCCACTACCAGGCCATAGTAAAGGCCCAGCAGAAACAGAACCGCTGCTACTACTGCAAATCGGCTACCCCAGCGATCTGCAAAGAGATAGACCCAGGCTGGAGAACCAAAGCGGTGGAACCATACCCATTTTTTTCTGGATCGTGGTGGCGAGGTTTTATTAGCAGACATATTAAGGATATCGGGACGGATCAGGAATACGGCGGTACTTCAATTCGGGCGCTATTTTACTGCATTATCGCGATAGACAAAAATAAACATGATCAGTTCAGACTGATTCGTATAGCAGCGGCGCTGGCCAACGGGCAGAGGGCCAGTGAAAATAAGGAAAAGGCCCCGAGTAACTGAAGATGAGGCCAGGGATCCTGGCTGACCATTACTGCCTGTACCGCTCCGGCACCAAATATCAAAACCGGAACATACAGCGGTAGAATTACCAGGCTCAGAAGAACCCCGCTTTTACGGATTCCCACCGTCAGGCCCACACCTACGGAGCCAATGAGACTAAGTCCGGGGGTACCTATTAATAATCCGAGCATCAGGATTTTGACTGCATCAGGTGGAAGCTGAATGAGTAGTCCCAGCAGTGGCGCAACAATAATCAGGGGAAGCCCCGTAGCCAGCCAGTGAGCTACCGTTTTACCCAGCACCAGAACGCTGTGGGGGTGTGGGCTTAGAACCAATTGCTCCAGGGTGCCATCCTCCAAATCCGGACGAAACATACTGTCAAGGGCGAGTAACGTGGCCAGTAGCGCTGCCACCCAGACAATACCCGGCCCGGCCTGCTGCAACAACTGCTTGTCGGGCCCCACAGATAACGGAAACAGACTGACAACGATAATAAAAAATAAAACAGGTTGTAGTATTTCGCTGCGATCACGAGCACTGATCAGGAGATCCCGGCGAATCACCGATATCATCGCTGTCCAGACGGATACCGATTGCTCAACCATTTTCATTTTCCGAAGTAGACTCGTCGAGAGACAATTCGCGCAGGCATTGGGAATCGATATCAATTGTCTGGTGGCTGGTAAATATAATCAGGCCCCCATTCTGCAAATGCTGCTGCATTGCTGCGGTAACCAGATCGATTCCGGCAGTATCCAGAGAAGTAACCGGTTCATCCATTATCCAGACGGGGGAATTTCCGAGCACAATCCTGGCGAGCCCAATGCGTTGATTCTGCCCCGCTGAAAGCTGTCGACAGGGTCGATCCTGACGCCGTCCAATGGCAAAATTCTGCAGTATTTCCTGAATATTTTGCTGACTGGAAACCTGGTTCAGCTGTCCCAGTGCCAGCAGATTTTCTGTGGGTGTCAAATCCGGTTTTAACCCCGGTTTATGTCCCAGATAACCCAGGCAGGCCCGAAACTCCGTTGCGCACTTCTTGATCGATACGCCATTCCAGAAAATTTCTCCGGTTTCTGCCAGGCTGAGGCCGCATAATATTCGTAACAGTGAAGTTTTTCCTGACCCATTGGCACCTTTGATCTGTAGCGCAGTACCCTGGCCAACAGAAAAACTCAGATGACTGAACAAACTATGAAATCCTCGTACACACTCGAGATCAACAGCATCAAATGTGGAATTGGGAGAAAAACGATTCAAGTTTTTATCGGTGGGGTGCAAATTGCAGAATAGCCGGAGTGTAGAGACTTGGTTGTCAATGCTCAATACCCCGATTTAGTTGTAGCTTTGAGTCAGGGAACATCTGAGCAAAACAGGAACGATCAAAATGAGTCAAAAATAATCATCCTCTGCCCTGGAAAACTTCGCAATTGCCTCAGTTGGCCGCGCCCAGCTATAACGTGGGTTCCCCGCCCGGTTTTACGCAGTTGGCTCTTTACATTATAAAAATGATCGACAAATTTATGACGCCTGTTGTCGGATTTACCGCGGAAAACCAATAAAATATCTGCGAGAATCAGCCTGTAATGATTCTGCATGTCGATATGGACGCGTTTTACGCTTCGGTGGAAGAGCGCGAGCAACCACCACTGAGGGGCAAACCTCTTGTTGTCGGCGGCCGACCGGAATTACGCGGGGTAGTTGCAGCGGCCAATTACACTGCTCGTGCTTTTGGGATCCGTAGCGCAATGCCGACCGCGAGAGCGGTTCGTTTGTGTCCGCAGCTCATTGTTTTACCACCCAGGGGAGCGTTGTACAGTTCGGTATCAAAGCAGATCCACGAGATTTTCCGACGCTACACCCCACAAATCGAACCCTTGTCACTAGATGAGGCATTTCTTGATGTTCGGGGTTCAGAAAAACTCTATGGCGATGCAGAAGAAATTGGCTTGCGTATTAAGGCAGAAATATTGGAAGAATTGCGACTGGTGGCGTCGGTGGGTGTTGCACCCAATAAATTTCTCGCAAAACTGGCCAGTGATGAGGAAAAGCCGGATGGGTTTACCGTAATTCGTGAACATGAAATTCAGCAATATCTTGATCCACTACCGGTCAGCAGAATCTGGGGAGTGGGGAAGGTGGCGCAAAAAAAACTCAATGACAGGGGAATTATCACCGTATTCGACATGCGTCAAACATCAGAGGAATATCTTGAAGCTGAATTTGGCAAGATTGGACGTCGTCTTTGGCAATTGTGCTTCGGAATAGATAATCGAAAAGTGATCAGTGACTCCGAGGCCAGATCTGTATCCCGGGAAACAACATTTGATGTGGATGTAACAGACCTTGCAACACTCCAGTCGGTGGCATTATCCCTGACCGATGGCGTTTGCTTTCGATTGCGTGATGCCGGAATCAAAGCCAAAACCGTAAATCTCAAGGTCCGATTCCATGACTTCTCTACAGTTACCCGTGCAAAAAGCCTTGATCATGCCACCGACTGTACCCTTGAAATTTGGCAAATTCTGAAGGAGATGATGCAGACATTACTCGGAAACAGGCAGTTTTCGGTGCGTTTGATTGGGTTGGGGTTATCCAATCTTGGTCCTGCCGGCGCAGATCATGAAGTCTCTAGCCAAGCCGATATATTTCAACATACCTTACCGCCAAACAACAAGGATCAGGACCCTGGCCGGCAACAAATCCTGGACAAGCTATCGGATCAGATTCGGCGCAAATATGGCAAGGACACTATTCGACGTGGCAAGGCTATTTAGCTCTGATTCCATCAATCGTAGTGTGTTGAACCTCTGGATACTGGATTGCAATATCCCAGGACAAATTTGTTCCTTAACATATTGTCATTATTACTTTGTTGTAACAGTGATCCATATCACTATAGAATCTCTTCAAATTCCGTAGAATCCCGATTCCGGAAGCCGGCTTTGTAAATAACAAATTCCCGGAACAATCAGCCGGTACTAACTTATCTGTATTTGATGCACGTGCTTTTTATTGCTTTCGTAGTTTGCGAATCCAGCCGACAATGAATGAATGTCGGCCTCCCTTAAAAATTTAATCGCCGTTACTTGCTGGTTGCTTATACTGGTAGTTGAAGTAGCCTGGTCAGGTGATGACAAGGAGAAGATTGTTGCCATTGAATTCCAGGGCAACAATAAAACCAATCGTCGGGTGCTGGTACAGGAACTGGAAATTCAGGTTGGAGATCCATTTAAAGAAGAAATTCTTGAGCGCTCACGGCAAAACATTATGGATCTGGGACTGTTTAAAATGGTCGAGGCCAGTTACAGCAAAACCGATGATGGAATCAAGATTCTCATTGTCGTCGATGAAAAGAAATTCTGGTACCTGATTCCTGTTTTGAGTCGTGGCAGCGATGGTGATCTGACCTATGGCATGCGTTTGCAAATGGATAATCTGTTTGGCCTCAACAATGGCCTCACGTTGCGGGCCAAACGCCGGGATTTACAGGATACAGATATTCAGGTCGAAGAAACCCTGGAAGTAGAATACTATTATCCCCGATTTTACGGCTCAACCTTCGATCTGAGTTTTATCTATGATTTTGATCAGGCCGATATCGAAGAACAACGAGATTCATTGTCGGGGAATTATTTCAGAGAACGGGAGTCTTTTGGCATTAATTTGGCAAAATGGATAACGACCAAAGGACCAAGCAAAGGCAAGCGTGTCACCCTGGGAATTCGTGCCGATGAATATGATCACGAATTTCTGGAGGGTGACCCGGATCTTTTTACCGACACCACGGTAAATTCACTCGTTCTCGGGTTGGAGCATATTGATGTTGTCGATCATGGCAACTTCAGGAGTGGCCTGCATTATGGTTTTGGGCTGGAGAAGGCGGATGAGTTATTGGAATCAACTACGACCCACACATCCTATAGTTTCTTTTACCGGCGATACATGCCGCTGAATACAAAGATAAATTCCAATCTGAATTTCCAGGGCAGGCTTGGATATATTACCGAATCTATTTTTGGTGATGCAACTTATCGAATTACCGGGGGCACAGCTGTTCGTGGATACGAGCGCGACAGTATAGAAGGAAATTCATTTTATATTGGAAACCTCGAATATTTACGGCCTTTTCCCAACAAGGAAACCTTGCGTGGCGCTGCGTTCATTGATGTCGGTGATGCGTTTGAAAATCCGGACGATTTTTCACTGGACGACCCAAAATTTGGCGTTGGGGTGGGGTTACGCTGGAAAATTCGTTTATTTGTACGTACCGATCTACGACTGGATATCGCCCAGGGGCTAGGCAATGATGGCGAAACTCGATTTTACGCGGGAACGAACTCTACTTTCTGATTAATTACTTCACTTGATCCGAGTCGGATATTATCGATCAATCGTATGCCGTCGAGGTTTGCTGCTATTAAGGCCTGCGCAGTTTCCAGTGGCCACTGTGGAGTGTCTGCCGTCCATCGGTCAGGATCACGTACAGCAGCATATTCCAACTCAATGATAGACTTCGGTATCGATTCTCTGATCAGCTGCTCGAGCTTCCGAGCCCGACGTTCTCCATTTTTCCACCCGATGTCAGCCGCTTGTAATGCCTGGTAAAGTTTTGGTGCAAGTTCTCTCGCCGGATCTGACAGAAGATCGTTACGCGAAGATAACGCCAGCCCTGTGGAATCGCGGACAGTAGGGCAAACTATAACTTCGATATCTCCCCGGTTTCGCGCAATTTCCTTAATCAGCAATGTTTGCTGAAAATCTTTTTCACCAAAATATGCACAACATTTACCGACGGTCGTAAACAGGCGCTCAACGATAGCGGCCACACCTTGCAAATGTCCCGGTCGATAGTCGGCTTCCAGGCCGGGAATAACCGGCGGGTTGTGACGGGTATCAAACCTCTTGATGTTATCCATTTCCGGAAAGAAATTTTCCAGATTCCCGGTGTACACCATGTCACATTCCACGCTCCGGAGTGATGCTATATCAGCATCCATGGAGCCGGGATATTTTTTGAAGTCGTCCTGGTTATTAAACTGAAGCGGATTAACGAATATGCTGGCACAGGTAACGTTGTTGTCGCAAACTGAACGTTTTACCAGCGCGAGATGTCCTTCGTGCAGCGCCCCCATCGTGGGCACATAGCCGATAGAATGACCGAGCGCGCGTTGTCGGTCGCACCAGACACTGGCCTCCGCCGGTGTTTTCAGAACTGTCATCACGGTTGATTTTGCGGACGGTTTACCACCATGCCGGGTTCTACAGCCTGCTTGTTTTTACGCAGTCCCAATTCGGAAAATCGTTTTGCTATGGGGAGTAACTTGCGCTGATAGGAGCTGATTCCCTGATTGTAGGTATCAACTACCCGATCAATATTTTTCCCCAGTGCGGCGAGATGTTCGCTGAAGATAGCAAGTCGCTGGTGATACTCTTCTGCGGATTCCCGTATTTCCAGGGCGTGGGTATTGAGTTTTTCCTGGGTCCAGCCATGAGCAATGGTTCGCAACAGGGCGACCAGGCTGGTTGGCGTGGCGAGGACGACGCGTAGTTCAAGGGCGTGTTCAAGCAATGAGGGATTCTTTTCCATCGCAGCACCGAGAAACTGATCTCCGGGGATAAATAAAACGACAAAATCCGGTGAGTGCGCAAATTGCGACCAGTAGGTTTTTGCCGCTAATTCTCTGATTCGTTTCTTGACCTGTAGTGCATGTGCCTCCAGATAACGTTGTACCTCCTGATCGGATTCGCAGTTAAGTGCGTTTAAATAGGCATCCATTGGTGTTTTGGCATCAATCACTATCTGGCGCTCTCCGGGAAGATAAACGATCAGATCAGGACGAAGCTGGCTGCCCTCGCCGGTAACCTGTTCCGTAAAATCACAATGCTCGGACATGCCAGCCAACTCCACTAGTCGGCGCAAACTGATCTCTCCCCATTGACCACGTACTTCTGGGCGTCTTAACGCCTGCACCAGCTTTCGGGTTTCAGACTCGAGCTGAACATGCTGGGTTGACAGGTTTTCAATCTGTGTTGTAAGTTTTGAATGTGATTCGCGACGGTGCAGGTCAAATTGATCAAATTGCTGTTCGGCACGCTGTAATGAATGACGAAGCGGTTTGACCATGTGCTCTACCGCCTGCTCACGAACCTTGAGATTTTGATCTGCCTGCGCGGTAAAACGGGATAGTGTTTGTTGGGCGAGATCCAGAAACTGCTGGTTATTATGTCGAAGCGCTTCCCCGGAGAGAGCGACGAAACTTTGCCGCATTGCTTCTACCCGCTCTTCAGCGGACTGAATTTCATATTGAAGCATCGCTTCCAGGGTGGCAATTTTTCGGATCGACGAAAGTCGGGCAATTAGCCAGCCCATGACAAGCCCGGTACCAATCAGCAGTGAATAAATGATGCGCTGATCTTGCAACAACCCGGAAAACTGCTCAATCAATCCATTCATACAGTTGATCCGGTTGTTCGATCACAGCGTCTGCGCCCCATGCGTGGGGATCATCATCCGGCCGAATATAGCCCCATGCTGCGGCAATAGTTGTCAATCCTGCTGCCTGTCCGGCCTGAATATCCCGAATATCATCGCCAATAATCAGGGTATTGTGCGGATTTACCTTCAGCAGGTCACAGGCATACAGTACGGGGTCCGGCCACGGCTTGCCCCGACTAACGGTATCGCCGCCAACGATACAATTCGTTCGATCACTCAGACCAATGTTTTGTAACAGTGGTATGGTGAGAAATTCAGGCTTGTTGGTAACAATGCCCCAGGGGCGACCAGATTTCTCAATTTTATCCAATACACTCTCCAGGCCATCAAACAGAACTGTTTGCTCACTACTCCGGGCCGCGTATTCCACTAGGTATTGCTGCCATAATTCTTCGGCCTGGGCACATTCACGAGGAATTTCGAAGGCAATACTGACCAAAGTCAGCCCCCCCTGTGATACCCATGGACGTAGTCGTGATATTGGCAACATTGGTTTCCGGTGTTTTTCCAGCAGGACATTAACCGCAGCCACCAGATCACCGGCGGTGTCCAGTAAAGTACCGTCAAGGTCAAATAATACTGCATCGTAAACGGTTCCCAATTGAATGCCTATGATCCGTCAGGTCTGATCGTATGAGCTAGTGTAGTGTATCAAATAGATCGTATGCATCAGAGCCCCCAAATGATTCAGGACAAGACGCAGTTCGCAGCAAATGGTTGTTCCCTTTGCAAGGACTGCAACGTAGTACTGGGTCATTTGGGGGGCTCCCTTCGGGCGAGTCGATAAACGGCCATCTACGGCGTTGCATTTTTTGTAAAGGACTAGCCATTCACTGCAAAATGCGCCTTGTATCTGGCCGTTTCTCGTCTCGCTGATGCATACGATCTATTTAATACACTGCACTAGATAGTTGACGTCGAGACCGGGGCCAAGTGAGTAGTTTTTCAACAATGGGTTATAGTGCAACCCGGTCATTTCAAGTGACCGCAGACCGGCTTGCTCGCTCCATCTGTTCAATTCAGAAGGTTTGATAAATTTCTCATATTGATGGGTACCACGGGGAAGCAGATTTAGCAGATATTCCGCCCCGACAATGGCCAGTGCAAATGATTTCGGGTTGCGATTCAGGGTGGAGAAGTAAACTGATCCACCGGGGCGAACCAGTGCAGCGCAAGCAGTGATAACACTTGCCGGATCTGGCACATGCTCAAGCATCTCCAGGCAGGTTACAAGATCCCAGTCTTCAGGTTGTTCAGCGGCGAGCTGCTCCGCGGTAATCTGCCGGTAGTCGAGCTGGCAATCCGTTTCCATCCCGTGAAGGCGGGCGACATTGAGCGGTGCTTCGCCCATGTCAATTCCGGTTACAGTGGCACCCAGAGCAGCCATGGATTCACTCAGGATACCACCCCCGCACCCAACATCGAGTACTTTCAGACCCTTTAATGGTGTGCGCGTGTTAATAAAATCAAGTCGCAAAGGATTGATCTCATGGAGTGGTTTGAATTCGCTTTCCGGATCCCACCAGCGTGCAGCCAACGCCGAAAATTTGTCTATCTCCAGCGGATCAACATTGAAGTCGGTTGTTACGGGATCAATTTCAGGCTGATGGTGCATCATGCTAATTGCTGTGATTGGATAGCGGTCGATGTTGTGCAATTTTATCCTGCCATTGGCGCGCATCAGAAACAACCCGATCTATGTCGATGGAGGTAAACTGACCATTCTCAAGCAGTTGTCTGCCGGCAACCCAGACCCCGGCTACCTGGTGTCTGCTGGCGCTGTAAACCACCTGACTTAAAGGATCATATACCGGCAGGGTAGAGAGATCAGAAAGGTCTATAGCGATGACATCTGCAGCTTTACCGGTTTCAATAGAACCCGTTTTCTGGTCAATACCGAGGGCCCGGGCACCAGCCATGGTGGCCGCATACAAAGACTGGTACGCATTCATCGCAGATGGATTACCAGACTGCCCTTTCGCCAGCAGTGAAGCAGTCTGGGTTTCCCCCAGCATATCAAGGTCATTGTTACTCGATGCTCCGTCTGTGCCAATTGCCAAATTGATTTTTGCCTCCAGCATCGCTGAAACAGGACACATTCCACTTGCCAGTTTGAGATTGGATTGAGGGCAGTGAACCACGTTGATCCCGCGTTCGGCAACGGTTTCAATTTCTGCGGACAGCAGCTGGGTCATATGCACAGCCACAAGCTGTGAATCAAGCAGGCCAAGTTGATCCAGACGTTCCAATGGTCGCATTCCGTATCGAGCCGTAGATTCTTCGATTTCGTGCACGGTTTCATGGAGATGCATATGAATCTGGCATTCAAGCTCATCGGCCAGGGTACGAATCCTCTCCAATGGCCGGTTTGACACAGTATACGGTGCATGGGGAGCAAATGCAGTGGTTATCAATTGAGAATGTCGGTAAGAATCGCGAACCTCAAGCCCTTTATTTATATACTCATCTGCATCTTTTGCCCATACGGTCGCGAAGTCAATTACAATCATTCCGACGCAGGCCCGAATACCCGCATTCTGTGCACTGCTAGCGGTAATATCCGGGAAAAAATACATGTCATTAAAGCAGGTGGTGCCACTCCTGATCATTTCCGCGATAGCCAGATCGCTACCGACCCTGACAAACTCTCTATTGACCCAGCGTGTCTCCGCTGGCCAGATGTACTCTGAAAGCCATTGCATCAATGGCAGATCATCCGCGTAGCCACGCAGCAATGTCATGGCACTATGGGTATGGGCATTCACCAGTCCAGGAAGTAAAACATGATTCGGAAGCTCAGTGGATCGTTTGGCCTCATAGTTCCGAGCAATGGAATCCCGATCAGCGACGGCGACAATCTCACCGCTGGTGATAACAACTCCGTAGTTTTCCAGTACCATTTCGTTGCTGGGAGGCGATATGCTGTGGACAGGAATCAGCCACTGCGGATATAGAATTTCATCGACTTGCTGCACTGTTGAACCTCGAGTTTTATCAGGTGAGTCGTTTGTGGCTGGTGATTAATTGCCGTAAATGGCGGCGAACGCCATCCGGGTTTTCCGACATAATGCTATGCCCACAATTCGGCGAAAGGACGATATCCGCTACCGGATTATTCTCGGCCTCTGCGCCGGCATGCAAAGGTAATGGTTCAAATCGGGTTCTGGTGGGCTGTCCCATGATGGCTGTTAAAGGTTAATATTGTGTAAAAGCCAATTTTACATTGTTCAGCGTGGTAACTGTCTGTTTGTCATCCCGCATTGTTATTTACTACGTTATATTTCACCTCAGGATAATTATTATGCCCCTGCACTTTACCGAATCAGAACTGATTGATCGTCGTAACAATGTTTGTCGGGAACTCGCCCGGCAGGGACTGGATGGGCTGCTTATGTTCAAACAGGAAAGCATGTATTACCTTACCGGATATGACACCTTTGGCTATTGTTTCTTCCAATGCCTTTATCTTGGAGTAGATGGCCAAACTTTTTTGCTCACCAGGGCACCTGATCTCAGGCAGGCCCGGCATACTTCTGATATACAGGATATTCGAATTTGGGTGGATGGAGACGGGGTTAATCCTGCCGATGACCTGAAAACGGCGCTGGCGGAATACAATGTCTCCGGTCAGCGACTGGGATGTGAATACAATGCCTATGGTTTATCTGCTGCCTATGGACGAATGCTGGATTCAGCGCTGAGCGGCTTTTGCCAACTGGCCGATCATTCCACACTGGTAAGCGAATTTCGGGTCGTAAAAAGTGAAGCGGAACTCGTGTATGTTCGACGTGCTGCCGAACTGGCGGACGACGCTATGGATGCTGCCATCGAAACTGCCGCCCCGGGTGTATTTGAAGGAGAAATTCTCGCTGCGATGCAAGGTGCAGTATTTCGTGGAGGCGGTGATTATCCTGCCAATGAGTTTATTATCGGATCGGGTACCGGGGCATTACTATGTCGTTATTTCACCGGACGTGAAACGGTAGGCGTACGAGATCAGTTAACGCTTGAATACGCCGGCGCATATCGACGCTATCATGCGGCCCTGATGCAAACCTTCCTTACCGGAACCCCGGTGCAAGAGCATATCGAAATGCACCGGGCGTGTTCAGAAGCCATGGAAGCCTGCCTTGGTGCGATCAAACCGGAGGCCACGATGGGTCAGGTGTACGATCAACATGCCAGAGTCCTGGACAAGGCTGGCTACGAAAAGCACAGAATGAATGCCTGTGGATACAGTCTGGGCGCAATGTATACCCCGATGTGGATGGATTTTCCGATGTTTTATGCCAACAATCCTTTTGTACTTCGGGAAAATATGATTTTTTTCGTCCATATTATCCTGATGAACAGTCGCAGCGACCGCGCCATGACAATCGGGCAGACAGTACGGGTCAGTTCCGATGGCGTTGACCGTTTGAGTCGGCATCCGGTCGAAATGATTGTTGTATAAATTCCTGACGATTATATTTTACTCTCTCCACTTCACTCCAAAACCAACCTATGAACCAGAAACCACGCATTTTTGTTACCCGAAAGCTTCCCGATGCCGTAGAAGTGCGCTTAAAGCGCGATTATCAGTGCGATTTCAATAACGATGATCGCCGATATACGTCGGATGAGCTGGTTAATCGTGCCACCGAATGTGACGCAATCTTATGCTGTCATACAGAAAAATTCAGTGCTGAGGTGCTTTTTCGACTGGCAGACAATGTACGTGCTATTGCCAACTTTTCAGTGGGTGTAGATCATTGTGATCTCGAAGCCGCCAGGGCAAAAAATATTATTGTGACCAATACCCCCGATGTACTCTCCGATGCCACTGCCGAGATCGCTATATTGTGTATGCTGGGCGCTGCAAGGCGAGGTAATGAAGGATTCAGAATGGTAAGGGACGATCGATGGAATGACTGGAGCCCTACGTTTATGCTGGCCCGTCAGGTCACTGGAAAGCGTTTTGGCGTGGTAGGAATGGGTCGGGTAGGGCAGGTAACAGCCCAACGTGCGCGTGGATTCAATATGGAGATCCATTACCACAATCGTAGTCGACTTGCCCCTGATTTGGAGCAGGGAGCTGTTTATCACAAAGATCTCGATGATTTACTGGCAGTGAGTGATATCCTGTCATTGCATTGTCCGGCCAACAAGGATTCCATGGGATTATTGAACGCCGAACGTATATCCCGTTTACCCGACGGTGCTATCGTGGTGAACACTGCACGGGGTGCAATCGTAGACGATGATGCGCTGATTGGAGCATTGAAATCCGGAAAATTGTGGGCTGCCGGACTGGATGTTTTCAATGGCGAACCATCCGCAATTCAGCCTCAATATCGTGAATTGGAAAACGTTTTTGTTTTGCCCCATCTCGGTAGTGCCACCGTAGAAACCAGGGATGCAATGGGGTTTAGAGCATTAGACAACCTTGACGCGATATTTTCCGGAAAGGAACCCGGGGATCGTGTTGCGTAGGGCTTTCGAAACCGGGAATATTCTGAACGGCTTGTTACAGTAACGGATCTTTACAGCAATGGATTTTTGCTTGCGTGCGCGTTTTAATTGCAGTAAGCTGCTTGGCAGTTGTATATTGTATACCACATACAGTGCCCACACTGAAAAAATCGAATTAAAACTACTTTAGGAGAATACTATGAAAGAAATCAAATCCCGACGTAAATTCCTCAAGGGATCAGCGCTTGCCGCTACCGCTACCGTAGCCGGTACTCTTGCCGCTCCCTCTATCGTTAAGGCTGCACCCGTTACACTGAAAATGCAAGCCGCCTGGGGCGGTGGTATTTTTCTGGAGAATGCAAAATCCTACGTCGACCGAGTGAATGCGATGGCAGGCGATGCGTTACAAATTGAATTGCTGCCAGTGAACTCGGTGGTAAAAACCAGCCAGATGCAGGACGCGGTGCACCGCGGCGTGCTGGATGCAGCTCACTATGTACCCGCATACTGGTATTCCAAGTCTCCTGTTGCATCTCTGTTCGGTACCGGGCCATGTTTTGGCTGGTCGAGCCAGGAAGTATTAGGCTGGGTATATTACGGCGGAGGTCAGGAGCTTTTTGATGAATTAATGGGGTCTTTGGGCCTCAATCTGGTTAGCTTTTTTAATAGTCCTATGCCAGCCCAGCCACTTGGCTGGTTTAAGGAGGAAATCAAGGATTCGAGTCAGATGGCCGGGCTGAAATATCGTACTGTTGGTCTGGCTGCAGATGTTATGCTGGAAATGGGCATGTCTGTTGTTCAGCTACCGGGGGGAGAAATCCAGCCTGCCATGAAGTCCGGTTTGATCGACGCTGCTGAATTTAACAACCCGACATCAGATCGTGATTTCGGTATGCAGGATGTTTCCAAGCACTATCATCTCGCAAGTTTCCATCAGTCACAGGAATTTTTCGAAGTGTCATTTAACAAGAAAAAATATGATGGGCTGTCCAGTGAACTGCAGGCAATTCTGAAATTTGCCTCGGAAGCGGAAAACTCAAACTTTTACTGGCATAACACACGCCGTTACGCTGATGATCTTGTGACCCTGGCCACAAAGCAGGGGGTCAATGTTTATCGTACCCCGGATTCGGTTATGGCAGATCAGCTCAATGCCTGGGACAAGGTAGTTACCCGCATGTCAGAGGGCGATGCTTTTTTTGCCAAGGTAATTGAATCGCAAAAGGCCTACGCCAAGACCGTAATGAACTATCTGAATCTTAACCAGCCAGACTATAAACTGGCCTACAAGCACTATTTTGGTTAGTCTCACACACACTGGGTAAATTAAAATATCTGTTAATGCGGGGGCCGACTATCGGCCCCCGTTGTCGTTTCCAATACGTATATCGGAGTCTAATTGGTGATCAAACTGATCTATGCCATCGAAAGCCTGAGTATCTGGGTGGGACGAGCCTTTGGCTGGTGCATCCTGATACTGACTTTTTCGGTTTCCTACGAAGTATTTGTCCGTTATGTGCTGAATTCACCCACCGTCTGGGCATTTGACATGATGGTGCAGATGTACGGCGCATTATTTCTCATGGCAGGTCCATACGCCCTGGCGCAGGATAGTCACGTCAGGGGGGATGTGTTGTATCGATTGTTTCCTGTCCGGGTTCAGGGCACCATAGACTTCATCCTGTACTTGCTGTTTTTCTTCCCTGGCATGATTGCACTATTCTGGTTCGGCGCAGAAATTGCGGCAGATTCATGGCGTTATAAAGAGGTTAGCTGGAATAGCCCCGCCCGAATACAAATTTATTTTTTTAAAACCTTGATCCCGCTAGCAGGTGGTTTACTCATCCTTCAGGGTATTGGTGAACTGCTTCGCTGCTGGCGTGCAATTCATAGCGGCATCTGGATGCAAAGACTCGATGATGTACGTGAAACGGAAGAATCGCTGATGGCGGAACCATTCGGTATCAGCAAAGATTGATCCAAAAACCAGCCGCCTCCTTATTTTGAAGTTCTTTTCGCCTGAATTCAGCCTTCCAAGTTACCACCAGTAAAACTATGACAAATCCTGAAGTTGCAATTTTAATGCTGGCACTTTTCATTGTGCTGGTGTTACTTGGATTTCCTATTGCCTTTACCTTGTTGGCCATGGGAGTCGGATTTGGTTACTACGCCTATTACGAAGCAGGATCCGTCGAAGTTATTGCCGACGCTTTCAATAACCGGATTTTCTACCTGTTAAATCAGAATACCTATTCGGTAATGGAAAATGACACCCTGGTGGCAATTCCATTGTTCCTGTTTATGGGCTATGTAGTGGAACGATCAAATATTGTCAACCGATTGTTTTCATCACTGCAATTGGCCGCACGCAATCTTCCAGGATCTATGGCCATCGCAGCGTTGATCACCTGTGCTGTATTTTCTACCGCCAGTGGAATTGTTGGTGCTGTGGTAACTCTAATGGGATTGCTGGCTTTTCCCGCCATGGCCGAAGCGAATTACCGAAAGGATTTTGCGGCAGGTGTCATCTGTGCCGGTGGCACCCTGGGAATTCTGATACCGCCGTCAATCATGTTGATTGTTTACGCTGCCATTGCAGAACTGTCTCCACTGCGTCTGTATGCGGCGGCCGTATTCCCCGGTCTGCTGCTGGCAGGTTTTTATATTGTTTACGTTATCGTTCGGGTATGGATTAATCCATCCATTGCACCCAAACCCGATATAGATCCGAATCTGAAGCCAAGAGATATTTACATCAATCTACTGACATCATTTGTACCACTAACTCTACTGATAATGTTAGTACTTGGTTCCATTCTTGGCGGCCTGGCGACCCCTGCCGAAGCGGCCGCCATGGGTGCTCTTGGTGGATTGGTTCTGGCTGTTCTGTATCGATCGCTGAGCTGGTTAAAAGTCAAGGAATCAGTATTTCTTACCGCCAAGGCTACGGCAATGGTGTGTTGGATGTTTGTAGGATCATGGACCTTTGCTTCGGTGTTTTCATACCTGGGTGGCCACGATGTGATTGAGGCCTTTGTTCTGGCGATGAATCTTGAGCCCTGGCAATTCCTGGTGATGGTTCAATTGATTATTTTTCTCCTGGGATGGCCACTGGAATGGTCAGAAATACTGATTATTTTCGTCCCGATATTTTTGCCCATGCTGGATACCTTTGGAGTCAATCCCTATTTCTTTGCCATGCTGGTGGCACTGAACCTGCAAACTTCTTTTTTGACACCACCGATGGCAATGTCGGCTTATTATTTAAAGGGAGTGTTAAAGGGCCAGATTGAGCTCATGCAGATCTTTAAAGGTATCATGCCATATCTCGGTATCGTAATTTTCACAATGTTTCTCATGTACATGTACCCGGGCATTGCGCTGTGGTTCCCGGACTATCTGTTCGGCGTTTATATCCCCTGACAGGCATGGACCATTCTATAGCGGAAACAACCTGTTCGGTTCGAGAGCAGGTTCAGTTAGTCAAGGAGGGTGGTCTGACATCCGAAAAAATTGTCAATCAATGTTTGAGCGTGATCGATACCAATGAAGCCGCTATCGGAGCCTGGCAGAATCTGGATCACGATTACGCGCTGAGTCAGGCAAAGACCCTTGATGAGATACGCCGTGCCGGCAAACCTGTTGGCGATCTCCATGGCATACCCGTTGGCATCAAGGATATCTTTGACACCGCTGATTTACCGACAGAGCGCGGAAGTAGCATCTACTCAGGGCGAAAGCCACCGCAGGACTCGGCGGTTGTAGAAAAACTGAAGGAAGCCGGTGCGATCATTCTTGGCAAAACGGTGACCACTGAATTAGCCCACATGCATCCCGCAGATACGAGAAACCCGCATAACCCAGACCACAGTCCGGGTGGCTCATCCAGTGGTTCTGCGGCAGCCGTAGCAGCTGGCCAGGTACCACTGGCAGTGGGTAGTCAGACCGGTGGTTCCACCATCAGACCAGCATCTTTTTGTGGTATCTACGGTTTCAAACCAACCAGGGGTATTATTTCAAGGCGAGGTACACTGCAGACATCGCCCACTCTGGATCAGGTTGGTGTGTTTGGGCGAGATCCCGGCGACCTGGCATTGCTTTGTGATGTGCTTGGGGGTTATGACGCTTCAGATCACATGAGTTATCTTGCGCCACGACCACGCATGCTGGAGGGTTATCTTTCAGAGGCGCCGGTGGAACCTGATTTCGTCTGGATAGATCTACCTTATGCAGACAAATTTTCAGCCGACACCGTGGAAGGTTGCGAAGAACTGATCCAGGTCCTGGGGTCCAATATCGATCGCGTTACCGCCCCAAAATCTTTTTCTGCACTGCTCGAGTGTCACAGCGTAATCTATGACTATGAATTGTACCGATGTCTGAAAGAGGATAGGGAGAACAATCCGGAACTTCTCAGTGACAGCATTCTGTCAGCATTGGAGTCTGCGGAAAAACGTACCGATGAACAATATCGGGAAGCTCTTGAAATACTAGAAGCAGCGAACACCTGGTTTAAAGAGTTTTTTAATGACTATGACGCCATTATCACACCTTCAGCAACAGGGGAGGCGGTAAAATTGGGCTGCGGCACCGGTGACCCCGTTTGTTGCACTATCTGGACACTATGTGGCTTGCCCTGTATTTCACTGCCGCTATTGACCGGGAGTCATCATTTGCCCATTGGAGTGCAGCTTGTTGCTGCTGCCAATGAAGATGATAGATTGTTCAGAACTACGCGCTGGCTGTTACAATATTTACGATCGGGAAGTGATGATCATCTACAATACCATCAGGAGAAACAATCATGATATCAAGAATGACTAATCTGATAACGGGACTCATTGGTCTGCTTCTGGTTTCTGCGTTTGTCATTGGACTGGCGCAGAGTATTTCCACCGGCTTTGCCGGATTTCTTGGTGGACTGCCATTTATCGTTATTGTCGCTGCCGTATTATGTATGGTTGCCTATGATTTTTGGGATAATTGCATAGGCAAAAGTGATAAATAGGCTTGTTTGCAAACCATGATTTTGATGCTATCTTCGATTCCCAAGATGAGTCGCGGTCATTTCTGAAATCTCTCAAGGTTACGCGGTAACTTAATGCGATGAGCAAGGAAGTAGAAACTACATCGTCCAGCGTTTCTGAAAGTTTGAGGGTTGATCTGATTTGTGCACTGGGTGCAATTTTGCCGGATGACTGCATATTGTCTGAAGATCAGGAATTGCAACCCTATGAATGTGACGGGTTGAGCGCCTATCGGCAACGACCACTGGTTGTAGTACTACCTGAAACTATTGATCAAGTGGTACAGATTACCCGGCTATGCAATGAAAAAAAGATTCCTGTGGTAGCCCGGGGTGCTGGCACAGGTTTGTCCGGGGGGGCATTACCGCTGGCTTCGGGTGTACTGCTAGGCCTCGCGAAATTTAACCGGATTGAAGAAATTGACCCGCAAAGAAGAATTGCCAGGGTTCAGCCCGGAGTAAGAAACCTCGCCATCTCAGAGGCTGCAGATCCTTTTGGCCTTTATTATGCACCCGACCCCAGTTCACAAATTGCCTGCTCCATCGGCGGCAATGTTGCGGAAAACTCAGGTGGTGTACATTGTCTGAAATATGGATTGACTGTACACAACATTCTGCAGCTTAAAGTCGTTACCGTCGAAGGTGATTTACTGACGATCGGGTCAGAGGCACTGGATTCTCCCGGCTACGACTTGCTGGCACTGATGACCGGTTCTGAGGGAATGTTGGGGATCATCGTCGAAGTGGTGGTCAAGTTACTGCCAAAACCAGAGCAAGCAAGCCTTGTGCTGGCGGCCTTTGATAATATTGAAGTCGCGGGGGCCGCAGTCGGAGAAGTGATTTCCGCAGGAATAATTCCCGCCGGACTCGAGATGATGGATAATTTTGCCATTCGGGCTACGGAAGATTTTGCCCAATGTGGATATCCGGTGGAAGCTGCGGCGATTCTGTTGTGCGAAGTAGATGGAACCAGCGAGGAGGTAAGCGAGCAAGTCGATAGGGTAAAAGCAGTAATGAGTGAACATGGAGCCATTGAGGTTCGGGTCGCCCAGGATGAGGAGGAACGATTACTGTTGTGGAAAGGTCGTAAGATGGCGTTTCCTGCCATGGGTAGAATCTCTCCTGATTATTACTGCATCGACGGCACAATTCCCCGTAGCAGATTGCCTGAGGTCCTGGCAAAAATGAGTCAATGGTCGGAGCAATTCGGTCTGCGGGTAGCGAATGTGTTTCACGCCGGAGATGGTAATTTGCATCCATTAATTCTGTTTGATGCCAATACACCGGGGGAGTTAGAAAAAACAGAAGCATTTGCCGCCAGAATTCTCGATTTATGTATCGAGGTAGGTGGCACGATAACCGGTGAACACGGAGTAGGCATTGAAAAGATTAATCAGATGTGTAATCAGTTTACCAGTGAAGAGATCAGCCAGTTTCATGCCCTCAAGAAAGCGTTTGATCCGGCGACATTGCTCAATCCAGGTAAAGCGATCCCGACATTACATCGATGCGCGGAATTCGGTGCCATGCATGTTCACAAGGGAGAATTGCCATTTCCGGAACTGGAACGGTTTTAATGCCTGATCGAGACCTGACAGACCAGTTGCAGGCGCAGCTGAGCGATGCCGTACAGCGACGACAACCACTCGAAATCATTGGCGGCCACAGCAAGCTGTTTTATGGGCGCGATGCCGGAATTGAACAGGAGCCACTGAATGTCGGTAATCATTGCGGGACCACTAACTACCAGCCTACCGAACTCGTTATCACTGCTCGCGCTGGCACGACCATAGAAGCGCTCAATGGGTTATTGGCCGAACACAATCAGATGTTACCCTTCGAACCACCCGATTTTTCTGGTAAAGCAACCCTTGGCGGCACCCTGGCTTGTGCGATGTCGGGACCGGCCAGACCCTATGCCGGGTCTGCCAGGGATTTTGTTCTCGGCACCCATATTATAAATGGTAAAGGAGAATTGTTACGCCTGGGCGGGGAAGTGATAAAGAATGTTGCCGGTTACGATGTTTCGCGTTTGATGGTGGGTGCGTTGGGCACCCTCGGCCTTATTCTCCAGGCGTCGTTAAAAGTACTGCCTTCGGCGCGCAAAACCACAACCTTGATGTTTCAACTTGGGTGTACTGAAGCAATCAAATTGATGAATTCCATGGCTTCCAGACCCTTGCCCATTACCGCCACCTGCTTTTACCGGGATCAGCTGTTTTTACGTCTTTCCGGGGCCATTTCCGCTGTTGAAGCAGCAACCCGGACGCTCGGCGGGGAACCACTGAGCGCTTGCGATGAATTCTGGCGTGACCTGCGAGAATTTGAGCATCCGTTCTTCAAAACTGAAATGCCGATATGGAGAGTTTCGTTACCCGCAATGGCGGTGCCCGAACTGTCAGGTGAAAAATTAATTGAATGGAACGGTACCCAGTGGTGGTTACGTACAACGGAATCGATGGCATCTATCCGCAATCAAGTGGCCACGGCGGGGGGGCATGCGACCCTTTTCAAAGGAGGAAACAGAAGGGATGAAGTGTTTCATCCACTGGACCCGGCAATGGCGCAATTACAACATCGGATCAAACTCTCATTTGACCCCGATCAACTTCTTAATCGTGGCCGTACGACTGCTTTTCACGAATAGTTAGTGTATGCAAACCAATCTGGCTGACTTTATAAAAGAAACACCCCAGGGACTGGAAGCGGATGAAATACTGCGTGCCTGCGTTCACTGTGGATTCTGTCTCGCGACCTGTCCTACCTACAATATACTGGGAGACGAACTGGATGGGCCCAGGGGACGCATTTACCAAATTAAAGGGATTCTGGAAGGGCAATCTGCTACCCCGTCAACGCAGTTACATCTGGATCGTTGCCTGACCTGTAGAAGCTGCGAAACCACCTGTCCGTCAGGGGTCAGGTATGGGCGCTTGCTTGATATTGGACGTAGTGTAGTTTCCCGGCAACTTGAGCGTTCAACCCGACAAAAATTGCTTCGGTGGACATTGAGGAAACTATTGATAACACCAGGTTTATTTCCTCCACTGGTGGCGATTGGGAGATTTGTACGTCCACTACTTCCGGTGATGTTACGTGATAAACTGCCAGTGGGAGAGCACCCTGCCAATATCCCCCGGAACCACCACCAGCGAAAAATGATTCTTCTGAATGGATGCGTTCAACCAAGCTACAAACCGGCAATCAATGCCGCAGTTTGCAGAATTCTTCATCGCCTTGGAATTGAAGCGGTCAAAGTAAAAGAAGAACGCTGTTGTGGTGCGGTCAGTTTCCATCTTGATGCTGTTGATGAAGCAAAAGTCCTGATGCGAAAGAATATTGACGTGTGGTGGCCACATATTGAAGCCGGGGCAGAGGCCATTGTG
>CAYOGN010000030.1:0-6919 GCA_964403545.1 uncultured Gammaproteobacteria bacterium | reverse complement strand
TCTGGTTTCATCACTGCTGTTATCATCTACAAAAATTATACTTTGAATATTGCATGACTCGCTGACGGCATGGATTTCCCGGGCCAGGGTAGCCACATTTCCCTGTTCGTTGTGAACGGGGACGACTGCTGAAAGTGCAGGATTATTTTCCATTTAGCCGATAATTTCTGATGGTCAGGTTTGTCTGGTAAACAATTGCGGGTATCCGGGGGTCAGTTGAAAAATCCTGATAACCGATTTATGGCAAGGTCTATATGTTCCCTGGACACATCCTTATGGGTGATCATGCGAGCGGGTCTGCGGCCACCGAACAGGACGCCGACCCGGTTCCCAAATTCGAGAAACTCGTTATATCTGTCGCTGTTCAGGTTGAAAAAAAGTATGTTTGTGTTTGCCTGGCCGTGCACCAGCTCAATGTCCTCAAACTGGTTCAACTGCTCAGCCAGATAATTCGCCAGGGCATGATCGTCTCTCAACCGGGCAACGTTATTTTCCAGGGCAAAAATACCCGCGGCCGCGAGCATACCAGATTGCCGCATCCCGCCACCAACCGTTTTTCTCCAACGTATAGCCTGTTTTATAAAATCACGCGATCCACATAATACCGACCCCACTGGTGCACCCAACCCCTTGGAAAGGCATATGGAAACGGAGTCGAAGTGGCGGGTTATTTCTGACACATCCAGACCCAGTTCAATCGCCGCATTGAACACCCTGGCTCCGTCAAGATGAAGATTCATGTTGTGGGAGCGGCAAAGCGCTGCGGCCTGGGTGATGTAGTCAACGGGAATGGCTTTTCCTTCTGTCGTGGTATTCTCCAATGCCAGGAGCCGGGTTTTGGCAAAGTGAATATCGTCTGCCTTGATCACAGACTCGACTTTATCCAGGTCCAGTGTACCGTCAGGGAGCCGGTCAATTGGCTGAGGCTGGATTCCACCTAACGCTGCAGCACCACCCCCTTCAAATTTGTAGGTATGCGCAGATTGCGCGGCTATATATTCGTCACCACGCTGGCAGTGACTGAGCAGGGCGACCAGGTTGCTCTGGGTACCGGAAGGAAAGAACAACGCGGCTTCGAGACCCGTCATTTCCGCCATGCAGTTTTGCAAAATTTCTACTGTCGGATCTCCACCATAGACATCGTCACCCAGCACGGCGGCCATCATTGCCTGTTTCATTGCCGCGCAGGGAAGTGTTACGGTATCGCTTCTCAGATCAATTACTGGTTCGGTCATAGCTATGTTCGATTTTTGGTTCAGCGAGGTTATTCAATCTGCCTTGAAAAAGCGTAACTATAATACAGGAATGATTATTTTCAATTTATTTTAATCAATCTGCTTTCACAGGCATTTGCGCAACTCCAGATTGACTGTCAGTCGACACAGGGTTTCCTGTTACGGAAGATCTCGAACCTCAGAAATTCGGAGTGTGCCAGGCTGAGTACCCTGGTGTCGTTTTAGGGCTTGCTTTCTTCGCAGTATTTATTAAATTCCCGGTACTAAATCAACTATTTTTATTCTTATGAACATGCCCGACCTGATCACCATTCCCAATGGTGATAAGCCACAACCCACTTTCACCAAAGCAGAAATGGAAGGCCGTTTGCGCAAACTCAGATTTGCAATGACGGATAATAATATTGATGTCGCTCTTTTTACGTCTTACCATAATATTAACTATTACAGCGATTTTCTGTATTGTTCTTTCGGCAGGCCATATGGACTTGTGGTGGATGAAAGTAATCAAACATCAGTTTCAGCCAATATCGATGGCGGGCAACCCTATCGCAGAACATATGGTGATAACCTGATTTACACCGACTGGCGTCGGGGCAACTACTTTCGGGCGGTACAGAAGCTTGTCACTAACGGAAAAACCGTCGGCATTGAATTTGACCATGTCAGTATTCAGAATCTTGAGTTATTGAAGCAGGCGCTTCCCGATTCGAAACTCGTAGACATAGCCGCAATTGCAATGCCGCTAAGGATGATCAAGTCTGATGAAGAAATTGACCATATTACCAGGATGACAGCGATTGCAGATCTTGGTGGTGCAGCATGCAGGGACGCCGCAGGTGAGGGCGTACCGGAGCATGAAGTTGCGTTGCATTCCACCCGGACCATGATCAGGGAAATTGCCAGGACCTGGCCGCAGGGAGAACTACTCGATACCTGGACCTGGTTTCAGTCAGGCATAAACACGGATGGTGCACACAATCCGGTAACACCGAGAAAGATTGAAGCCGGGGACGTACTCAGTCTGAACTGTTTTCCGATGGTAGCGGGATATTATGTCGCGCTGGAGCGTACCATGTTCTGTAAGTCAGCTACAGACGAGCACATCCGCTTATGGGAAGTTAACTGTAAGGTTCATGATGCCGGGAAGGAACTGATCAAACCGGGCGCTCGTTGCTGCGATATCGCCAACGAATTGAATGAAATTTACGCGGAGCACAATTTGCTGCAATACCGCACTTTCGGTTACGGCCATTCTTTCGGCGTACTCTGTCACTACTATGGAAGGGAAGCCGGACTGGAAATTCGCGAAGATATAGAGACTGTTCTGGAACCGAATATGGTGATTTCAATGGAACCAATGATCACATTGCCCGAGGGATTGGCCGGCGCAGGAGGCTACCGGGAGCACGACATTCTTGTAGTGACTGAAAAGGGCAATAGGAATATTACCGGATTTCCCTATGGTCCGGCCCATAACATCGTTGGCTAACCAGCAGTCACTATCTGAAATCAATTAATTCAGCAGGATCTGAAAATGACGTTGAAGCTAAGAAAAATCGTTAAATACGTGGATGAGACCTATATTGAAGGCAGCAAACACGCGGATCCACCGTGGACAATGGCGGGGGTAGCGGCAGTTATTGAAAATCCGTGGGCAGGAAGAGGGTTTGTTGAGGATCTTCGCACTGATATTCTGGCTTTGGCGCCTTCCCTGGGAGAGAAACTGGTGCCGGCATTGTTGAGTACGATTGGTGGAGCGAATGTTGTTGAAGCCTACGGTAAGGCTGCTGTAGTTGGTGTGAACGGTGAAGTCGAACACGGGTCAGGTATGATACATACACTGCGATTCGGAAATCAGTATCGGGTTGCCGTGGATGGAAAAGCATTTTTGAGCTTCACCAACAAACGCGCGGGAGCCGGCACTGCAATCACGATCCCGATGATGCATAAGGATGATGAAGGTCTGCGTTCACATTATCTGACACTTGAATTTCATATCCCGGACGCACCGGCTCCGGATGAAATCGTAATCGCACTGGGCGCCGCCAGCAGCGGGCGACCCCACCACCGCATTGGAAATCGATATATGGATATGGAGGAGATGCAGGTTGACCAGACCGGAAAACCCAAAGCCGAAACCTAAGGAGCCTCTGATTAAGACCCCCTGAAACAATTACGCCTACCTTAAATGGCCCTTAACAGAATCCTCTAACCCAAATACCACAACGCCAGCAATCCCGTTGTGCTCATGGTCAGGGTATAGGGTAGTGCCATGTATACCATTCTGCCATAGGACAGACGAATCAAAGGCGCGATGGCCGAGGTCAACAGGAATAAAAATGCAGCCTGTCCGTTTGGTGTTGCCACGCTTGGTATATTGGTGCCGGTGTTAATCGAAACAGCCAGTGCCTCAAACTGTTCCAGGGTAATCTTGCCATTTTCAAACAGTTCCTCTATCTCGGTGATATATACGGTGGCCACAAAAACATTGTCGCTGATCATCGATAACAGCCCGTTTGCTATATAGAACAAGGCAGCCTGGGTTTTTCCTTCGTAAGTCATTACCCAATTCATAACCGGTGAGAACAGACCCTGGTGATCGATAACCGCTACGATCACAAAAAACACCACCAATAGCGCAGTAAAAGGCAATGCCTCGGTAAATGCATCTCCGATGCGATGTTCCTCGGTTACGCCATTAAATGCGGTAGCGAGCACAATAACCATGAGGCCTACAATACCAGGCTCCGCGAGATGGGCACCGAGGGCGATAATCAACAAAATGGCGACTACAAACTGTACACCGATTACTGATTTATCCTGCAGGGATCGTTGCGCGCTTTCTTCACGTTCGTACTCCTCCAGCACCTCGCGCACTTTTTCCGAGAGTTGCGTACCGTAGCCAAAAATTTTCAGGTATTCCAGGGATACGCAGGTAATCAGCCCGACAACGAAAACCGGGATTGAAATATGAGCGACTTTCAGAAAGAAGGTGATAAAGTCCCAATGCATAATCGTGCCGATCAACAGGTTTTGCGGTTCACCAACCAATGTCATAACCCCACCAAGTGCAGTGCCCACCGCACCATGCATCATCAGGGACCGTAAAAACGCACGAAACTGGTCCAGGTCTTCCCGGTGTAATTCCAGAACTTCGTCATCGGAGCCGGCGTCGTGACTGTGGTGGGCAAGTTTCCCGGATGCTACCTTGTGGTATATGCCGTAAAAACCGGAGGCGACAGTTATAATTACCGCTGTGACGGTCAACGCGTCCAGGAACGCGGACAGGATCGCCGCCATGAATGAAAACATGAAGGAAAGAAGTATTTTCGAACGTACACCCAGTAATACCCTGGTAAACAGGAACAACAGCATTTCCCGCAGGAAATATATCCCCGCGACCATAAACATCAACAGCATAATGACAGGGAAATTGGTCTCGGCTTCGTGAAATACCATCTCTGGAGAGGCCATTCCTATAACGATGGCCTCGGTAGCCAGAAGCCCGCCCGGCTGTAATGGATAGCATTTGAGCGCCATTGCCAGAGTGAAAATAAACTCGAGAACCAGCACCCAGCCCGAAACAAATGGATTGATCGAAAACAGAATTGGATTCAGGATCAGGAATCCAAGGATTGTGATCTTGTACCAATCAGGGGATTGGCCCAGAAAATTTTTACTCAGCGCGTCGGCTGTACTGCGAATCGTCATTTGGTTTATCGATACTTCCTGATCTGGAGATACGGAGCTCCTGAATTAATTTTGGCTGAATTCTAATTCAAATGGTGTCAATATGGGAGATACGTGAGAAGTTTTCGGGCTGGGTGCGGGTTCTCTAGTCAAATTATTCTACCTGATAGAAATCAAATCGACTAATATCGGCGGTAATTGGGATAGCCTGGACTTTCGAGTGATGTTTTATGGTTTCGGAATAAAATTTTATTCGCTCGTAGTTTGACATTATTACCCGGGAAAATTTTAAAATGTCTGTAGATTACATCAAGCAAGCTCTCAGCAACGTTAAATACCCGATATCAACATCTTTGAGCCTTCCGCCGGCCTGTTATCACAACGAGGATTGGCACCTCCATGAAATGGAATGTTTGTTTGGCCATGGCTGGTTCTGTGTCGGACGCGCTGATCAGTGGCAGAACCCGGGAGATTTTGAAGCGGTAAACATCGGGCGAATTCCCGTAGTAATTATCCTGGGCAAGGACGGTGAATTGCGGGCAATGTCAAATACCTGCCTACATCGCTCAAGCCAGATCGTGTCCGGCAGTGGCAACTGTAAAGCGATGGTATGTCCATTCCACGGATGGAGCTACGACGCAACCGGACAAGTGATTTCGGCGCCTCGAATGGAAACTGCAAAGTGCTTTTCGGAAAAAGAACAGCGACTGAAGCAGTTTGACGTGGACATCCGGGATGGTTTTGTGTACCTGAATCTGCAACAAAAGTCGAGTTCTGTGGATGACTGGCTGGGCGATTTTTCAGACCTGCACAGCGGCTGGTCATTGGATAACCTGGTTACCGGTCGACGCAGAAGCTTTAACGTGGATTGCAACTGGAAATTATTTATTGAAGTTTTCAATGAATACTATCACCTCCCCTTCGTGCATCCGGGTACGATCAGCGGTTTGTATCCAGAACCGGACCCCACAGATGATGTGATTGGGGAATACACCAGCCAGTTTGGCACAACCAGCGGGAACCCTGCATTACTCGAAGAACAACAGCGACAGCAGGCAAAGTCTCTGCCTGTGATCAAAACGCTCGATGAGAAACAGAGAAGTGGCACTCGATATACCTGGGTCTATCCCAATATGACATTTGCTGCCAGTACGGATTGCCTTTGGATGTACCACGTCTATCCCTTGAATGGTCACAGTACCCGGGTGGTACAGACCATCTGTTTTCCCTCTGAATCTATCCGGTTGGATGAATTTGATACCGTGTCACAGGCGTACTACAAGCGATTTGACCTGGCCATTGATGAAGACATTCCTGCACTGGAAAAGCAACAGGTCGGAATTCAGTCACCGTATGCCGTCCAGGGACGCTTCTCCGCGCTGGAACCTAGTGTAGGGAATTTTGCCTGCTGGTATGCTGGAGCAACCAACCGGTAGCTTCTAGCCCTGAATATTCAGAGCCGCGGCCACCCGGTCTTGCAGCACTGGAATAACTTCAATTTCAAACCAGGGGTTTTTCTTTAACCAGATATTATTTCTCGGACTTGGATGGGGTAAGGGCAGAATATCCGGGCCATAACTTCGCCAGTTACGAACGGTCTCGGTAAGAGTCGATTTTCGTGTTGCTTGCAGATAATAACCATGGGCATATTGGCCGATGGCAACCACCAGGACGATATTTGGGAGACTAGCCAAAAGCGACTGATGCCAGGTCTGTGCACACTCCCGACGGGGCGGCAAGTCCCCGCTTTTGCCAGTGCCCGGATAGCAAAACCCCATGGGAATCAGTGCAATCTGATTCGCACTGTAAAACAGTTCTCGGTCAATGCCCATCCATCGACGCAATCGATCTCCGCTGGGGTCATTGAAAGGAACCCCGGTTTCGTGAACACGGACACCCGGAGCCTGGCCGGCAACCAGGATTCTAGCATCGGGAGCAGCCTGGAAAATCGGGTTTGCACCCAGGGGCAACGCAGGTTCACAAATACGGCA
>CAYOGN010000029.1:0-2887 GCA_964403545.1 uncultured Gammaproteobacteria bacterium | reverse complement strand
TGTTAATGCTCTATTTCACGATTGGCGTCATGGAAATCTGGAGCAATCCCCCACAAAGACTAGCGGCACTGGTACAGGTCATGCTGGCAGTTTTCTACCTGTTTGCTTTCAGAAAACGGAATCGCGCCTAGGTCCTAGTGTGCTGAACCCTACAATATACGCGTTACAGCACACTTGACTCGGGCGTGACTTCGACTTCCTGCAAGGGCTCAGGACGGGATGTAAAGAACTGTCGATACAGGATATTGATACGGGTCAATGCATGCATCAGGCTGGCAGGTACTGAACCCTGGCGACGCAGCTCTTCCGGTTGATCTGTCCAGACTTCCCGAAAATTATTCAGACGTTCCAGGGCAGTTTTATTAACCGAAGTCATTGGGACATTATCTATCCGGAATCGACGTAAAGTTCGACCTTCAATTAAACCCTCATCACCGGCAATGGCCATTCTTATCTGGTCGGAGTTAAATAGTGATTGCGGGAAAAACAACATCATCTGCATGCGTATCAATGACTTGGCAATAGACACCTGTGATATCTCATCAAATAACGAAATTAGCTCACCTTCTGAATTACGGGCATTTGGCAATAGTATCCGTTGATAGATATCTGTCTGTTCCGCCTGGTACAGAGACTGCAGGTGCAGATTCAGACGGCTGGTTAATTCAGGAACAGGCGACATCTCGAGGGGTGAAACACCGATACCCGTAACAAACCAGTCACGCCATTCAGCACCCCGGTCCCAGTTATTTTGTAACAAACGCGATGGCAGTGTTCTTGACGCTGCGAGATAGGTCAGGCGGTTGGGAACCAGACCACCACGGGGTTCAGGCAATGGTGTAACCACACGACTGCCAACCCACTCAACCGGGCAACTATCGTTCAACACATCATCGGTTGCCTGGGCAAATAAATAGTGATGTTCATCCGGGCTGGTGAAACGAAAACCGAATATATCACTGACATCATCGTTTTCAACATAACGCCCAACGAGATCAAAACCAAGACGCCCGAAATAGTTAGCAACATTCTCATCATCAGCCCGCACAAGTTGCGACCGCCTCTGCACCCATTCCATATTTCGGTAACAGATCTCTATATGTCCCATCCCGGTTTGAGCAGCCAGCAAGTACTCGTCAGGGAACAAGCCAATCAGGGCTCTTGTAGTACTGAGTTCAGCAGACATTTCGCAAACTGATTGGGAATTGCAGGGTTGGATCAGCAGATCGTCAGGCCGATAACTTGTTTTCTGAGTTGCATCCTGCAGAAGGGAAACATCGGCACCCGGGCTAAGACGTTTGGCACGGAAATCCAATTCCGCATTTTCTATACCCAGATCCAATTCCCTTAAAGCGAGTTCATAATCGGTCATGCTTCGACTGACCGGGTCATTGATGCTTGTTCCAACAGCAGCCAAACATCCCGTTTGCTCGGTCAATCCTACGATCAACTGTTCACCGATAGAGCGCATTTCACTTAGCCGGAATTCATTTTCAGGCGTCTTAAAATAATCCGGAAAATATTCTCCAAACCATGTCATGGTCGTTGCGAGCACTGCCCATTCCAGGGGATTGGGTAGTGCTCCGGCAGGTGGCTGGCAAACCGTCAAATAGTTGTCATGTAAATAACCAACACCATAGTTGATTCGCTGCCACGGTGTAACGCTCAGTTCACGTCTCATGGTATCTATCGTAAACGGGCCATTCATATCACCTGACAGTTCGGTCAGACGGGTTTCCCTCTGTGCAAGCAGTAACAGGCTATCCATGCAGGCATCAAACTGGCGACGCGTCATGGCTGATTCAAAATTATCATCCATACTGGCCGCAGTCGTAATACAGCTGTTAATTTCCCTGACAATTTTTGCACGCACAGGTGTGTCAAAGTAATAACCCATATCCGGAATCAACAATGCCAGTTGCGCAACAGCATCGGCCAGGACCAAACGCGAACCTGGGATATCGATTACTTCATTCTCAGCAGGATTTTCATGAGAAGCTGTAATTTTCACAAGTACATCATAGGCTGCCGCCATTGATGTATTTAATCGTGGGTCTACCCTGGCAAAATCAACAGCATAGTGGGCCGATATCGCAGGTAACTCAGCGACCAACCAATCAACCAGGGAAAAATTTGGCCCGCTTTCCACAGGAGTTTCAGCTTGTGTATCCGGCTCTTCGCCAGTGACCTGTGTTTCCAGAAGCCCTGAAGCTATCGATAGCACGGCCTGGATAAACTCAAAATAATGGCCTTCATGCAAACCATCGATGACGCTGATGAGGTAGAGCAGATCCCGATCCAGATCATGGCTGTGGACGTCGTTCGTGTCTACCGGACCCGATGGACTATTGAGTATGGAATATCGAAGCTGTATCAACCCTCTGCTATCGGGGGGACGCGCATTTACCGCACTTAATACGACCTTCGATATGGCCTGAGGAATATCTTCAATGACCGGCTCGTCATTCGTGGCACTCTTCACTGTTTTTTGCGGGGCTGGCGTCTGCCAATCCGCGAACCAGGCTGTTTCCACCACTTTCCAGGCACCATCTGTCGACTCCTGGGGACTCGTCAACGCTAAAAAAGCATCCCATATTCTAAATACATCTGCCTCGATTTCGAGCAACAAAATCGGCAGATTTGCTACGGCCAGTTGCTGTCCGGATCTTTGAAATACCTGGTAAATCAATGCACTATCAGAGATTCGACCCGGAAAGATCAGTGCCTTTGATTTAAGATCATGTTGTTGCAGATCATTGAGCACCAACCAGGCGGCAGGATCGAGGATTGCACTGCGCGGCTGCGCCCATCCAAAACTATCGACCAGCATTTGCAACCAGGCTCGATCATCAAGGAAATTTTGCGCTAGCACGGCATGATTGACTTC
>CAYOGN010000028.1:0-8319 GCA_964403545.1 uncultured Gammaproteobacteria bacterium | reverse complement strand
CCATCTAACTGATTTGAATTCAGGGCACGTCCATACGGTGTGAACGAAGGGAATGCTTTCATCGGTCCTCCAAGAGAATCTCCATAGCTGTTACAATGTACTGAAAATAATATTGCAGACCAGAAATTCCACCACACCAAGTTTGATGGGGTATTAATAGCCACAGCAGACAGATATACTTTTCCCGAGTGTCATTGTAGAACAAGACCCTGAATTCTGCGTACCAATATCGTGACCGAATCCATAATCGGGATATGCCTTTAACCTGTCGTTATGTAAAAGGGTAAGCCGTGGCTGGTAAATTTTCTTCCCCGGTTATTGATAGTGAAGCCTGGCGAGCCTGTTCCGGCAGCCGAATGCAATTACCGGCAATCTGTCCCGTCAAGTACTGGACCGCTGTTATCAGATCTGGACCTACCACTAAGTGCTGAACCGGCTTCGACAACTACAGCGGAACAATAATCCGATACGGGTAGGCCTTGTGGGAGCCGGCTCCATGGGCCTTGGTATCGCACGCCAGATCGGTAACACCCCGGGGATGGTTTTATCCTTTGTCTCTGATCTGTCGATGCCTGCGGCTGAGCAGGCGGCACGGATTTCGGGGCAGAAAATTGCGATGGCGAAACCCATTGGCAAAATTGGTGCGAATTCCGCTGAATGCCTGGTCAGCACCGATCCGATGTCCATTCTGCAGGAACCCTCTGTTACCTTCGATGTTCTGGTAGAAGCCACTAATGCTATCGGCGAAGCTGGTCGCTACTGCAGGGCCGCAATACAACGCTCCGCTCACGTGGTATTGATGAATGCCGAGGTTGATCTGGCGCTGGGGTTACTGATGCAGCGCGAAGCGCAGCAGAATAACGTGGTTGTCACCAGCGACGGTGGTGATCAGCACGGCGTTTTGAAGCGCATGATCGATGAACTGTCCCTATGGGGGTTTCGTATCGTACAGGCAGGCAACATCAAGGGATTCCTTCATCGCTATGCCACCGCAGAATCTCTGGTGGAAGAGGCGGCGAAGCGCCATCTAAACCCCGTGCAGTGCTGTGCCTACACTGATGGAACAAAGTTGAATATCGAGATGGCACTCATTGGTAATGGCCTGGGTTTGTTGCCATCTACTCCCGGGATGGAAGGCCCTGCCTGCAAGGATGTTCACGAGGTGATGAAACGATTTGATTTTACTTCCTACGATCAACAGGGTCGGGTAGATTACATTCTGGGTGCCGAACCTTCCGGAGGCGTCTATGTGGTCGCTTACTGCGATGACCCGTTGCAAATGCAGTATCTGGACTACTACAAAATGGGGGAAGGACCGTATTATCTTTTCTATCGACCCTATCACCTGTGTCACCTGGAAACCCCGCGAGTCATTGCTGAGAGCGTTCTTGACCAAAAAACACTGCTGCAACCAGAGTTTGGCCAGATCAATGAAGTTTTCGCTTATGCGAAACGATCGATCAGGTCAGGAACCCTGATAGAACACGGCATTGGAGGGAACCTGTTCTATGGGTTAATCGATAAAAATGAACATAAAGATCAGGTACCCATCGTATTACTTGAACCTGAAGAAAAGCATCAGACAAGAGTAATCAGAGACGTCGAAATTGATCAGCCCATTTGCTGGGCCGACATAGATCTTCCGGATTCGTATCTGGTGGAGAGTTGGCGCCAACAAAATCGGCCAACCGGGAGTCCATATGCCGACTAACGGGCGGATCACCAACAACAATCGGGTTGTTATTCTGGGTGCCGGGGTATGTGGACTCTATGCAGGCCTGGAACTCTCATCAGCCGGCGTTCCGGTCACTGTTATTGAGCGTGAGACAAACCCTGGCGGTCTCGCCGCAGGTGCGAAATACGGGCATAATTACTACGACCTGGGGGTCCACATGCTGCACGGATTTGATCATGAAATCCTGCACCGGATCAGACACTTGATGGGCAGCGAAAGCGTTCCTGTGGCGTTGAACGCGAAAATCCGATGGATCGGCAGGGATTTTCGCTATCCTCTTCAGTTCAGCGATATGGTCAAAGGGGTACCTCCTCTGATACTGGTGCGTTGTATTGCGGGACTGCTGATATCGGAGGTCAAAAACAGATTGCACCGGGTAGAACCGGTCAATGCGGAAGAGGCGTTGATTCAGCTCTATGGTCGCCCGCTATATGAGTTCTTTTTTGAACATTTCACCAGCCGGTACTGGGGCACCCCGACGAAACAACTATCGGCTGCCTTCATCAAGGAGAAAATGCCTCGGCTGGCGATCAGAGACCTGATTTTAAGTGCTATGCAAAAGATCGGTTTCAACAAAGAACCCGACTATGGCGTAGCCAGTGCGCTGGCCGACGAGACCCTATACTACTCGCCAAGCGGCGCGGAAGCCATGCCGCGCGTGATGGCTGAGGCGATCCGCAAAGCCGGCGGCGAAGTATTGACTGGATGCAACGTAAGCGGACTTGACATACTTGGTTCAAATGGCCCCTATCTGGTCAAATACAGCGACCAGACCGGCCTTCAGTGCCAGCGCGAAGCTACACATTGTATATCTTCCATACCGTTACCCCGACTCGTGGAAATACTAAATCCGGCTGTTCCAAAATCGATCCGAAACGCCGCCAGCCGACTTCAATACAGAGCCATCGTGATCTATGGTCTACTGGTTCGGAAGCGAGTAGCACTGGATGCACTCTATATTTACTACCGCAACAGAATGTTTCACCGTATCGGCGAACCCAAAAATGCGGGTTTGCTTCCCTGCCCTGCAGATCATACCGTTCTGATTATAGAAATGACCTGCAAAATTGGCGACAGCCGATGGAAGGGTGATACCGATATTAAAAAACAACTCTTCGATGAACTGGAGCAAGAGGGTGTATGTGCTGCCGACCAGATCGTCGAACTGCATATTCTGCGATACCCCGAAGGTTACCCGATTTTTTCTCTTGGCTTCGAGCAACACCTTGATACCGTAGTTGATTACTTGAAACCGGTAACCACACTCTGCTCTACGGGGCGCCAGGGTGCTTTTTGCTACCCCAATATGAATGGAGCAATGCGTATGGGCGCAGACGCGGCACGCACCGTTCTTGATCAGTTGACCATGGTCGCGAACAACACGCACCAACGCGGCGAATCAGTGCAAAATTCCAACTGTTTTTAAAAAGATCCGTGATGATTTTCTTGTCACCACAAGGTAAATTCGATCGCTGGCCCACGATATTTTCCGTAACGATCCTTTGCCTGATCACGCTCGCGGTGTACGGACAAATTCTCGCGTTTGATTTTATAAACTACGACGATCCTGGTTTTGTATCGTTGAACCCTCACGTAATGGGTGGCCTGACCCGGGAAAATGTCCTGTGGGCGTTCTCTACCAGCGAGATGGGTATCTGGCATCCTCTTACCTGGATATCCTATCAACTGGAAGTAACCCTGTTTGGCGCAAACAACCCGGGTAGTCACCACGCGGTTAATCTTTTTCTGCATGGTTTAAATGCGGTATTTGTTTTGCTTCTGTTTAGCCGCCTTACCGGGAGACTTTGGACGAGTCTGTTGCTGGCCATTCTATTCAGTATCCATCCGCAACACGTCCAGCCGGTAGTCTGGATTGCCGAACGCAAGGAAGTGCTGGCGGCAACTTTCTTCCTCTTGAGTATTTATCTGTATGTCGGCTATCGATTCCGACCAGGGAAAAAAGGCCTGTACCTGGCTTCACTGGCTGGTTTTGCAGTTGCCTTGATGTGCAAGCCCAGCGTAGCTCCGTTGCCGGTAATTCTGATCCTGGTAGATTTGTTTTGCAGGTTTCCTGAACACAACGGGGGATTAATAATGACTACCCCTGTCACCATAACAGCAACCCGCATCAAACATCTGCTGAGCAACAAAATTCCATATTTTCTGCTGAGTGCACTGGTCAGTGGAATCACCATTTATATCAAGAAAACGGGAAATTGGGCGGGATTTGAAGAAAGCCTGCATCTCGGAAGGAGATTGCTCCTGATGCCACTGGGTTTTCTCCACTATCTGAAGAATCTGGTAGCGCCATGGCCTAACCCGCTCTGGATCGAGGCACCGGAGGGAATGCCGTATTTACAATCGTTATTGAGCGCCGTAGTGATCGGTATTATGGGGTTACTGATATGGCGTGGTCGCAAGCACCATCCACAGCTTGGATTTGGTGCTCTGTGGTTTGTGGTTATGTGGTTACCGGTAAGCGGAATCGTATTAGTGAGCAACTACTACGTTGCCGACCGCTATACCTATTTACCCTATATCGGTGGCTTGTTTGTATTGGTTGTTTTCGCCAGAATTGTTTTAACTCCCGTATTACACAGATCCCGGTTGATGGCGGCGCTGGCGATGGTAGTGGTATCGACGGCGGGGGCGCTTGCCTACCAGCAAACGAGTTACTGGCGAAACAGTATTACGTTTTTTGAACGGGAAGTAGAGATCAATCCGGATAGTGCCACTGCTCCGTTGTATATCGGACAGGCACTGCTGGTACAGGACAAAAATGAAGCGGCCCTAGCAAGATTCCGGGACGCAGTGAAACTGGATGATCTTCAATCCGTCAGCCATGCCTACAAGGGTGATGCTCTGCGTAAACTCGGGCGTATCGACGAAGCAATGATTGCCTACAGAGATGCTGTGGCCAGGGGATATTATCGGGGAGACGCCTATATTCACCTGGGCTCACTGTTGATAGAAAAAGGAGAAATCACGGCGGGTGTTGAAATCATGGAGCAGGGACTGACCCGGGTTCCGGACGACATCTATTTACTGAATCACCTGGCTTACGTCTACGGATTCACCCTCAATCAAGGTGGAAAATCCCATGCATACTATCAACGTGTGCTGATACAGGATTCTGTCAATACTCATGCATTACACGGTACAGGGGTACTCTATCTGCAGGAAGGGCAGATCGAAAAAGGAATCAACTCATTACAACAACTATTGCAACTTGATCCCGACAATGGGCAGGTACGGAAGTTGATCGACGAATACACGACGCAGTAACATCTCCTGGTGCCGGGTATTAAATTGATGGGAAATGTAACAGTAGCGTTGATTTGAAGATTACGTGTAGTCTGATTCACCAGTCACATCGATTATTTGATGCGTTTCTATCAGACCCCATGTGTTTTATACTTCCCATCCGTTATTCCAAAATTTCGATATGGTTTACAAGCACGTCAAACTCCCCGAAAATGGGGAAAAAATTCGCAACGTTAACGGTAAGCTGACAGTACCTGAACAGCCAATTGTTGGTTTTATAGAAGGCGACGGTATTGGTCCAGATATTAACTCGGCGTGTTTAAGAATATGGGATGCGGCGGTTGAAAAATCCTATGGTACAAAACGAAAAATTCACTGGTGTGAATTATTTATGGGCGAAAAAGCCGCAGGACTGTACCAGGGAGACTATTTTCCAGGCGAAACCCTGGAAGCAATCGCTGACTTGAAAGTAGCGACCAAAGGACCATTGACCACACCTATAGGCGGTGGATTTCGATCCCTTAATGTTTCGCTGCGTCAGGAAATGGATCTTTTCGCCTGTGTCCGACCGGTACGTTACTACACCGGCGTTCCATCACCGTTAAAGAAACCCGAAGAAGTTGATGTCGTCATATTTCGGGAAAATACAGAGGACGTTTATGCTGGCATCGAATACGACAGCGGTACCGCAGAAAATAAAAAACTGGCGAAATTCTTACGTGAAGAAATGGGTGCAGAGTTTTTTCAGGATGCGAGCCTCGGTATCAAACCGATCAGTCCATTTGGATCCAGACGACTGGTGCGCAAGGCTATCCAATATGCTATCGATCATAACAGGGCAAGCGTAACCCTTGTCCATAAGGGAAATATCATGAAGTTTACCGAAGGTGGATTTCGCAAATGGGGTTATGAAGTCGCCAGGGAGGAGTTCAGGGACAAGATTGTTACCGAAGAAGAGCTTTGGGAAGAGCACAATGGGGAAATGCCCGCAGGTAAAGTCCTGATTCAGGACCGAATTGCCGATATTATGTTTCAACTGATGCAACTTCGACCTGCAGAGTTTGATGTGTTGGCGACGATGAATCTAAATGGTGATTATTTGTCTGATGCACTGGCCGCTGAAGTCGGTGGCATTGGTATTGCACCAGGGGCCAACATCTCTGACGAAGTGGCGGTGTTTGAAGCTACCCATGGTACTGCACCTAAGTATGCCGACCTGAACAAGGTCAATCCTTCCTCGCTAATGTTCTCGGGCGCGATGATGCTCGAGTATATTGGTTGGCATGAAGCTGCAAATCTTATCAGTGATGCATTTGTCAAAGTCATTGCAGACAAAAATGTTACTTATGACTTCGCCAGATTGATGGATGGTGCAAACACGGTATCAACCAGCGAATTTGCTGATGCGGTGATCGACAGGTTGAATTAGTCCGGATTAGACGGTAGTTGTTTGTCCCGTAATTGAGAATTGAAACTATTGTCATTGATCAGGGTCTGAAGCTTCAATATTAATTTAACCCACATCAACTAACCTGGAGTTTCAAATTGCCCAAGTCAAAACTTCTGGTATTGGTCATCATCGCCCTGGCGGTAGTTGCATTTTTAATTTACGGTCCGCGGCAGTACCTGAGCCTCGAATATGTTCAATCACAGCTCAATGAAATAGCGGAATACAGAGATCTGCATCCGGTCAAATCGGTGCTGATATACGCCACGATCTATATTCTGGTAACCGCTGCCTCGATTCCCGGCGCGTTGGTTCTCACCTTGACTGGAGGTGCAATATTTGGATTTTATCTCGGTTCTCTGGTGGTAGTCGTTTCAGCCACCATTGGTGCCACCATCGCATTCCTCCTGGCAAGATATCTGCTTGATGATATGGTGAAAAACAAAATGAGTGAGCGGTTAGTGAAGATTCGTGAAAATTTTCACAAGGAAGGCGCGTTGTATTTATTCTCTATGCGCCTGGTCCCGGTGATTCCATTTTTTGCGATAAACCTTTTGATGGGACTAACCTCCATTAAAACATCCTCCTACGCGTTGGCATCGTTGATTGGAATGGCACCAGGCACGATGGCCTTTGTAAATGCCGGCACCCAGTTAGCTAAACTCGATTCAATCAAAGGATTGCTTTCCCCCGCTCTTATTGCATCATTTATTGTACTCGCAGTATTTCCCTATGTTGCGAAATTTGTACTGAAATTCATCAGAAACCGACAAACTGCCCGGGAAGAGGTAGAACCATGAGTCAGTACGATGCCAATCTGGTGGTGATCGGTGCGGGCAGCGCGGGACTGGTCAGCTCCTTTATTGGTGCTGCAGTCAAAGCCCGGGTAATTTTAATCGAAAAAGGCAAGATGGGAGGAGATTGCCTCAACACCGGGTGTGTACCTTCAAAATCACTGATCGCTTCAGCCAGATTACTACATCAAATCAAGCATTCCAGTAATTGGGGCATCCACACTGCTTCCGCTGAATTTGAGTTTTCTGATGTAATGGAAAGAATTCAAAAGATAATAAAAACAATCGAACCCCATGATTCGGTAGAGCGATTTACCGGGCTCGGCGTTGAAGTAATCCAGGGGCAGGCCACGATCAAGTCGCCCACAGAAGTCGAGGTAAATGGCGAAACCATCCGTACCCGAAACATTATTATCGCTACCGGTGCAGAACCATTTATCCCGCCTGTCGAAGGCCTTGATGAAATATCCTACCTGACCTCGGAGAATATCTGGCAGCTGAAAAAACTACCGCGCAGGTTAGTCGTATTGGGAGGCGGCCCCATTGGTTGCGAACTGGCCCAATGTTTCGCCCGCTTTGGAACCGAGGTATCCATCGTTGAGATGCTGCCACAAATTATGATTCGGGAAGACGAGGAGATTGCCGAATTCATGGCGAATCGTTTTCGTCAGGAAGGGATCAAACTCCTGACTGATCACAAGGCTATCAGGGTTGAACCCGGTGGTGGCAGCAAAACGCTGCATTGCGACAACAATGGAAATTCTGTTGTGGTTGAATTTGACGAGATACTGGTTGCGGTTGGCCGTGCGGCAAGGTTAGAGGGCTATGGACTTGAACAGGTAGATATACCTGTGAGTAAACGCCGTACGATAGAAACCGATGACTACTTACAGGCTGGCTACCCCTCCGTGTTCGCCTGTGGCGATATTGTCGGCCCCTATCAGTTTACCCACGTCGCCGCTCATCAGGCCTGGTACGCTACGGTCAACGCCCTGTTCCGGCCATTCAGGAAGTTCAGGGTAGATTATCGTGTCATACCCTGGGCAACATATACTGATCCCGAAGTTGCGAGAGTGGGT
>CAYOGN010000027.1:0-16972 GCA_964403545.1 uncultured Gammaproteobacteria bacterium | reverse complement strand
GGCCTTCTTCACACACGCGGTATTGCTGGATCAGGCTTGCGCCCATTGTCCAATATTCCCCACTGCTGCCTCCCGTAGGAGTCTGGGCCGTGTCTCAGTCCCAGTGTGGCTGATCATCCTCTCAGACCAGCTATAGATCGTCGCCTTGGTGAGCCTTTACCTCACCACCAAGCTACTCTAACGCAGGCTCATCTAACAGTGATAGCTTTCAAGAAGAGGCCATCTTTCCCCCGTAGGGCGTATGCGGTATTAGCCTGGATTTCTCCAGGTTGTCCCCCGCTGTTAGGCAGATTCCTACGCGTTACTCACCCGTCCGCCACTCGCCACCAAGAAAGCAAGCTTTCTCGTGCTGCCGTTCGACTTGCATGTGTTAAGCATACCGCCAGCGTTCAATCTGAGCCAGAATCAAACTCTCCAGTTAAGTTTGGTGTCCCGAAGGACAATTGTTTTGTATTTTTAATACGTCAGACGTACCAAATTTACAGTTCTGGATGAGAATCTTTCAAAGAATTGAAGCGCCCACACAATCTGTTTGACTAGTTGTAAAAGATCAGGGAACACGGCGGATGCCGTCTTCCGGGAGCGCGAATTATACGGATTAAAGTAACCCCGTCAACAACAATCTGCCAAATAACTTTGAAAAAGCAAAAATAATTTCCCTGGAACCATATCTATATGATTTTTAACTATTTTAATCATCGCATCCATTCAGATTTTGATCAAATTCGGGGACAAAACAGCGTATTTCACATAATAAACAGAAAATTCGGCCAACTTACCCGCGAAAACCCGTCCAAACCTCCACAGCACAACAAATTAAACGGTTGTAATTTTTGCCCACTTCCGCTTACCAACCTGTACTACCAGGCTTTGTCCATGCGTAATATTTAGCCTGGCATCGCTAATCCGCTCACCATCAATTTTAACTGCACCCTGCTCAATCATTCTTTTGGCTTCGGATGTAGAAGCCACAAGATCAGCACTCTTCAACATGTTCATCACAGGCAAACCGTCAGCGCCTGCCTGCAGCCTCACTTCAATCAAATCCTCTGGTACTGCACCTTTTCTGAACTGGTCGATAAATGCCTGGTGGGCCCGGGTGGCATCTGTTTGGCTGTGAAAACGTGCGGTAATTTCTGTCGCGAGATCAAACTTGGCCTCCATGGGATTGCGCCCCTGGACAACAGATTGATGAATATTGGCGATTTCTGTATTGTTTCGAAAGCTTAATAATTCATAGTATCGCCACATCAGCTGGTCGGAGATTTTCATCAGTTTACCGAACATGTCATTGGGGGTGTCAGTAATTCCAATATAGTTATCCAGCGACTTCGACATTTTTTTTATTCCGTCCAGCCCTTCAAGAAGAGGTACTGTCATCACCACCTGAGGTTCCTGGCCGACCTGTTTCTGCAACTCACGCCCCACCAACAGATTGAATTTCTGGTCGGTACCGCCCAGCTCAACATCAGCCTCCAGCGCCACCGAATCATATCCCTGAGCCAGTGGATAAAGAAATTCATGCACGGAGATGGGTTGATTGGCACTGAAACGCTTCTTGAAATCGTCGCGCTCCAACATTCTGGCTACTGTGTAACGAGAAGCCAGTGTAATCATGCCAGCTGCTCCAAGTGCATTCATCCATTCCGAATTAAATCGTATTCGGGTTTTTTCCGGGTCAAGAATTTTAAAAACCTGAGTCTTGTAGGTCTCGGCATTTTGCTGAATTTGTTCCGGGCTCAGGGATGGCCTGGTGGCATTTTTTCCACTCGGATCACCGATCAGGCCGGTAAAATCACCTATCAGAAAAACCACCTGATGACCAAATTGCTGAAACTGTCGCATTTTATTGATCAATACGGTATGACCCAGGTGCAGATCTGGTGCAGTGGGGTCGAAGCCCGCCTTGATAATCAGTGGCCTGCTCTTTTTAAGCTTGTTTATCAGGTCACTTTCAAGCAGGATCTCTTCCACCCCGCGCCCCAGTTCAGCCTGGATAGCTATTACTTCACTCATCAAAATTTTGCTGGTTATTTAATTGTTGGCGATTATCCGCGATAACTAATGGTAAAACTATGGTAAACCATGTTTAAGCTTTGACCTTGGAAGCGTGAATAGGTAGAGTACCGACCCATCCAGGCTTGTCCTAATAGCGTAGAAGCACCTGAAAGCAAAATGTTCCGGCAAACTTTCTGAGCTAAAGATCAGTTTTCCAGGATTTTGCGATTCAAATACGAAATTTTATACAGCAGCAGGCACATGACCGGAAGGTTTAATTGTTCGTGATGGCCAGAGACATCGCCGCCAGATTTGGAAAGCGTAATCTGCCTGTCGAATTTATCGACCCGACGGCTGGGTTTCGTTTCCACGGCTCAGTTTCACAGGCCCAATTTTCAGGCCAACCTGATTAATCAATTGAAAAAGTAATGACGCCTCCCAAGCGATCAACGCTAAAGCTTGATCTTAAAGATCTGAAACCCCGGGCGTTAACGCCAAACCGAACCCGCGAATCGAAAGGGTTTGGGCCGAAAGGGCTCGGGCGAATTGGGTTGGTGGTTATACCAACCCTCACACTGGTAATCACCATTATTTCAATTAACAGCCCATCTGCATCTGTTTCTGAATTAGATTATCCACAAATTGAAACGATAACTGCGCAAAAGCGTCCAGCGACCCCCGCGCCGGCTATTCTGCTTGCTTCGACTGTCCAAGCGGTGGCAAACAGTAGCAGCAATACAGCTAATACCAGTGTCGCAAGTCGAAATATTCCATACAGGAGTATTCGGAAGCGGGGCAATCGAAAAAGTATTAGCGAAAAGATCATGGCCGAAGCAAATTTGGTCAAAAAGGGAGACAACCAGATTTCTTTTCAGTCAGTGTCTGATATAAACCAGCTTGCCTACAACCGATCTGAGCCGCAAAACAAGCCGCTGCAACTTGCGAACGCCACACTGTCGATACCGGAAAATGAGATTGATCCCGCTGCCGGTTTGGTGGATCTGTTTCCTGCCAATAACCCGGGCACCGCAATTTTGCAGGATGCAACTGCTGAATCCATTCCTGTTGCAGGAGCGCAGCAGCTTCCTGAGCAAAAACCCGTCAATTGGAACTGGCAAACCGAGCGAGTCAGAAAAAACGATACGCTGTCACAAATTTTTAATCGTCTGGGTCTGGGTAGCCGTGAGGCCTATGCATTGGTTGCCATGGAACTGGCGGCGCCACTTGGCCGTATTCAGCCCGGAGAAGAAATAAAAGTTGTTACCCAAACTTCGCAGACCGGGAGCAAGAAAGTCACCCTCCGGTTGCTGCACTATAAGCTCGATCAATTCAATACTCTGGTAGTCAATGGCACCGAAAACGGGTTTCAGATTCACACCGAAACCAGGGAACCTGTGGTTCGAATTCGCACCGAAAAGGCTACTATATGGAGCAGCTTGCTGGGCGCAGCGAAAGAAGAAAATATTCCCCATGATGTTGTATACGATCTAACCAGCATCTTCGGATGGCAAGTGGATTTTGCAAAAAACATTCACGGTGGAGATCAGTTTGCGGTGATTTTTGAAGAACTCTATCTCGACGACAAGCGCGTCGGCGTTGGCAATGTCATTGCAGCTGAACTTATTACCGGCGATAAACTTCTGCGAGCTGTACGACATGTCGACGAAGACCAGCGGGTCAGTTATTACACCCCGGAAGGAAATGGAATTCAGGGTTCATTTCTCCGTACACCGATCAAATTTGGCCGCGTAACTTCGAAATTTTCCAATAAGCGCTACCACCCGATCCTTAAAAAATGGCGCGCCCATAAGGGCGTCGACTATGGTGCATCAATGAAAACGCCAATCCTCGCTACCGGGGATGGTGTGGTTCGTTTTGCTGGTACCAAAAATGGCTATGGGCGAACTCTGATTCTGCGCCACGGCGGCAAATATGAAACTGTGTATGCCCATATGAATAATTTCAAAAAAGGTATTCGCTCCGGTGCCAGGGTCAAACAAGGGGATGTCATTGGCTATGTAGGCAAAACTGGTTGGGCTACAGGTCCTCACCTCCATTATGAGTTTCGGGTAAACGGACGTCACATGAATCCATTAACGGTGGAACTACCAAAATCCGCCGCCATCGATGACAGGTATCGCACGCAGTTCCGGCAGTATGCCAGCAACTGGGTGGCTCAGCTTGATCAGGTCAATGGAATCCCGCTAGCCAAAAACGATCAATAAGAGCGGTAAAGAACCCGCCCCTGATCGCGTTGTACAAACAGATATGAACGTAATTGGCATCATGTCTGGCACCAGTGTCGATGCCATTGATGCCGTCCTGCTGAATCTTGAAAACCAGAACCAGCCAGATCTGATCGCTACCCGCAGCGAAGCTTTTCCCGAACCACTTCGTGAAACAATTCTGCAGCTAAGAGTCTCCGGAGAAAACGAGATTGATCTGGGCGGGCGGGCACATACTGAGCTTGGTGAGCGATACGCCAGGATTGCCCACGGTCTGATAAAACAAAGCGGTAATATAAAAATATCGGTCATCGGCTGCCACGGACAAACCGTTCGTCATCGCCCCGGTGGAAAACACCCATTCACCCTGCAACTCGGAAGTGGTGCGGTCATTGCCCAACGAACCGGAATTCCGGTAGTGACCGACTTCAGAAGTGCCGATCTCGCCCTCGGCGGCCAGGGCGCACCTCTTGCGCCTGTTTTTCATCGGGCTATTTTCTCGAGTCGGAAAAAAAATCGCGCAATCATTAATCTTGGCGGAATCGCCAATATCACGATATTACCTGCGAACACTTCACTGCCAGTAACAGGATTCGATACCGGGCCCGCCAACGGTCTTATGGACGCCTGGATTCATCAACACAAAGGACTGCCATTTGATCAAGATGGACATTGGGCGATGGCGGGAAAACTCGATATTGAACTCCTGGAAATGATGCTGTCGGATCCGTATTTCAATCTCCAACCCCCAAAAAGCTCTGGCCAGGAGTACTTCAACATTGCCTGGATTCAAGCCTGTATTGAAAAATATGGCAGGGAACTGGCTGCAGAAGATGTACAGCAAACCCTCGCCTGGCTCACTGCACGGTCAATCACAAATCAGCTTGATCCATCTATCGATGAAATTTTTCTCTGCGGAGGGGGTGTCAACAATGCACATCTGGTTTCCCTGATTGCTCAATGCTGCCAGCAACCCGTCGCCACTACGGATCAGCTAGGCTTTCCTCCTGCCTGGATCGAGGCCTCGGCTTTCGCCTGGATGGCCCACGCAGCCTGGCACCGGACGCCTGCCACGCTGCCGTCAGTCACCGGCGCCTCGAGATCGACAATAACGGGAGCCATATACTACCCATGATTTGTCTATCCATTGTAATGACAATTCGTCCAGGAAACTCTACACTCTGCAGCCAAAACCTTATTACTCCATCAGAAAGCAATGACTAACCGATCTATAATCAGCACCGACCTGGCACCGGGCGCAATTGGCACATACTCCCAGGCTGTCAAGGTCGACAATACCGTTTATATATCCGGACAGATTCCCCTTGATCCGGCTACCATGGAGCCAGATATGGTAACCTTTGAACACGCTGCTCGACGTGTTTTCAGCAATATGAAAGCCGTCGCTGAAGCCGCAGGCGGTTCTCTCAACGATGCCGTGAAGCTCAATATTTCAATGACCGATTTATCAAATTTTGCGACCGTGAATGAAGTCATGGCGCAGTTTTTTGATGAACCCTATCCGGCCCGGGCGGCGGTTGGGGTAGCGGCATTACCTAAGGGTGTGCCAGTGGAAATTGAAGCTATCCTCGTGTTACACCAGGATTGAGTCGGGAAGAGATTACTGTCCACCCATCCGCTACAAGTTCTGAATGGCGTCGGTCCGCAACTGGCGGCGAAGCTGGAACGCCTGGGAATTCGTGCGCCCGATGATCTATTGTTTCACCTGCCGTTACGATACCAGGACCGAACAAAAATCACTCCTATCGGTAGCCTCCGGGCGGGAACCAATGCTGTTGTTCTGGGCCAGGTCGAACTAGCGGACATTGGCTATGGCAGGCGACGGAGTCTTTTGATTAAAGTTGCTGATCAAACCGGCTTACTCACCCTCAGGTTCTTTTACTTTAACCCGGCACAACGTAACGCGTTTCAGCGAAACCACTGGATAATATGCTTTGGAGAAGTCCGACGTGGCCCCCATGGCCTGGAAATGGTTCATCCGGAATACCGCATTAGCAGGAACCAGCCTGAGGAACCCGGTGAAGAAGCATTGACACCGGTATATCCTGCCACAGAAGGTGTCGGCCCCAATGTTATCCGGCGGCTGGTCAACCAGGCGATTCAAATCTCCTTACCAGCACTGAGGGAACTGATACCCCAGGCCATTATTGACCAATTCAGTTTAACCAATATCAATGATGCTTTATTATTCGCCCATCACCCCCCTCCAGGAACTGATATCGAAGCCCTTACCGAAGGCGTTCATCCGGCGCTCCAGCGACTGGCTCTGGAGGAACTGATCGCCCATCATCTGGCACTGTCCCGATTGAAGCAACAGCGCGTTGCCCAATATGCGCCTGCACTGAAATTACCCAGCCAATCATGGAATCGATTGAGGCCATTGCTGGAATTCAGGCTTACCGCAGCCCAGCGCAGAGTAATCGGGGAAACAAGGGATGATCTCGCGAAACCGCAGCCCGCACTGAGAATGATCCAGGGTGATGTTGGCTCAGGCAAGACCATTGTTGCTGCTGCAGCAGCGCTACAAGCCATTGATGCCGGTTACCAGGTCGGGTTAATGGCGCCCACAGAGTTGCTGGCCGAGCAACATCGCAAGAGTTTCGAGCACTGGTTTGAGGCAATAGGTATAAAAGTCCAGTGGTTAACCGGAAAGATGCCAGCAATTGCCAGACGTGAGGCTCTGCAAAATATCGCGGATGGTAGCGCCAATATGGTGATCGGCACTCATGCACTATTTCAGCAACAAGTAGAGTTTTCTCGCCTCGGACTGGTAATTGTTGATGAGCAACACCGGTTTGGCGTGGATCAGCGATTGGCTCTGCGCAACAAAGGCAGCACAGGCAACCTGGTCCCTCATCAACTCATCATGACTGCGACGCCAATACCAAGATCCCTGGCGATGGTATTTTATGCCGATCTCGATGTTTCCAGCATCGATGAACTGCCCCCGGGCCGTAAACCTGTTAACACCGTGGTGTTACCAGATTCCCGGCGACCGGAAATCGCCGGGCGAATTCGCAATGTCTGTCAGCAAGGGCAGCAGGTCTACTGGGTTTGTCCGTTGATTGAAGAATCGGAGAACTTACAGGCCCAGGCTGCCACCGACACTGCGCAGACATTGCAGGAAATGCTACCTGATCTCAGGATTGCTCTGGTTCATGGCCGGATGAAAGCGAAGCAGAAAGATAATATCATGCAGCAATTTCGTGACCGTCAGTGTGATCTGCTGGTAGCAACCACTGTCATCGAGGTTGGAGTTGATGTACCCAACGCTAACTTGATGATTATCGAAAACGCCGAACGCCTTGGACTTGCACAGTTACACCAGTTAAGAGGGCGGGTCGGACGTGGTCTGGATCAGGCGAATTGCGTACTATTGTACAAACCCCCTCTTGGGCGACTGGCAAAAGAGAGATTAGCGCTATTACGTGGTAGTGGTGATGGATTTGAAATAGCGCAGAAAGATCTAGAACAAAGAGGCCCGGGGGAAATGCTGGGAACCCGGCAAACAGGCCTGCAGCAAATGAAAATTGCGGACCTTAGTCGTGATATACACTTGTTACCCAAAGTGGAGCAGATCGCAACCCGCTTGCGTACCGAGTTCCCCCAGTGTATTCAGCCAATCATTGAACGCTGGATCAGCGATAATGAAATTTACGCGAATGTATAGCGTCGAAACCCGGGTAGTATTTATCAATCAGTTCCAATGCTCAACTTGAGTCAGAACAATCCCTACTTGCGTTTAATGCGGTTGGATCGCCCCATCGGCACCTTTTTACTTCTGTGGCCTACCCTGTGGGCTCTATGGCTGGCATCAGATGGCCGACCTGACCCAACCATTGTATTGATATTCATTGCCGGCACCTTTGTAATGCGGGCCGCAGGATGCGTCGTTAACGATTATACCGATCGTGATTTTGATCCCCATGTAGAAAGGACACGTAACAGACCACTGGCTACGGGTGAACTGACACCAACTCGTGCCCTGATCGTATTTTTCATTTTGTTGCTGATTGCGCTCCTGCTTGTATTGCAGCTCAATACGGCGACGATAAAGTTTTCCTTACTTGGTGCATTGATCGCGGTGCTATATCCGCTAGCGAAACGGGTCACCAATCTACCGCAGCTTGTTCTCGGCATTGCATTTTCCTGGGGCATTCCTATGTCTTACACAGCGCTGACCAACAGCCTGCCCCCGGAGGCCTGGATATTGTTCGTCGCTAATTTTGCCTGGATCGTTGCCTATGACACTCAATATGCCATGGTGGACCGTGAAGACGATATCAAGATCGGAATTAAATCCACCGCAATTTTGTTCGGCCAGCATGATAATTTGATAGTCGGGTTGCTGCATTTGCTAACCTTGCTGATACTCACCATGCTCGGATGGAAACTGTCCATTGGCTGGCATTTTTATCTGGGTCTTGGGGCCGCTGGAATGTTTGCTGTTTATCAACAACACCTTTGTCGCGAGCGACAACGTGATCAGTGCTTTAAGGCTTTTCTCAATAATAACTGGTTTGGTGTGATGGTTTTCGCCGGCATCGTCCTTGGCTTGCTGGTATAAAATCTACCCTGGTATAAGTTTTAATCTGTCAATATCTTGTTCCCGAACCATGAGTGTAGTGCATCTGGCAGATAAACTCACCAACAGGTTGATTTCGCTCAATAAACCACTAAACATAAAATTACAGAATCGCAGAAGGATTGCGCAGCACCGCAGAATGGTATAAATCTGAAGGGTATTTGTGAGAGTACTTGCGAGGATTTCTGAACATTGGAGGTAAGCGCCCCCGGCTTACAGCCTCAATTAATCTGCTGGACAAAAAGATTGGCAATAATTTGTTGCCCGGAATTATTTGGATGCTTGCCATCCGGGCCGATATTACTGCTACTGAAGGCGCTGTTAATGAGCGCGATCCGGGCGCCACTGATACCACGAATACCTGCACTGATAGCGCTCGCATTCCGGTTTTCTTTGGCGCTCCGGGTAATGGGAGGTATTGTGCCAATGATTGGAATCACACCCTCACTATTAGCTACGTTGGCGGCAAATTGCAGACTGCTCACCGCACCTGAAACACCTCCAGCCACACCCTCTGCGTTATTGGTACCAAGTAGCAGAACAAGATACATTGGTCGGAACTGAGCAATCAGATCTGCTGTTCTACTGGCACCAAATTCTGCGCTAGACCCACCTTTACTCACATTTACTACAGATATTCCGGTCTGGGACTGAATTAAATCGGGAAAGGCTATTGAAGCACCAAATCCGGTACCAATACTGTCGCCAATGACGACAATCAATCGCTTCAGCGGTGTTGTGCCAGTGCCAGTGCCAGAAGCGGCCTGACCACTGCCGGTAGCACTACCGCCACCGCCGCATCCCGCCAGGATTAAAAGAGAAAGCGCAAGAAGTGAAATTTTAATGGCGTTCATAGTGGTACAAAGATTATTCACAGTACTCTTCTGTGAAAAGTACTGATGGTTAAATTCCTGTTGATACTATCAATCCTTGAAGGGAGCGGCCGATCATGAAAAAACGACCTCCCCGGCATTTTACCATATACATGATCGTGAAAGCCCCGTGCCCCTCAAGACCGCAGTTGACACTACCATCTCGGTATTGAAATGCTCAATGCTGATTGACAAATAGTATGTGATAATTAAAGGCCAAGCATAATATCCCACCAGATAGCGCACAGTATAGTGTATTCGATAGATGCCTCTCAATCACTTAATCAAATTTTGCAATATATGCGGTGACCGCATCAGTATTGTCGTGCCCGAAGACGATAATCGGCCACGCCATATATGTAATGGCTGCGGTGAGATTCAGTATCAGAATCCAAAAATCGTCACTGGTTGCATACCCGTATGGCAGGATCAAATCTTATTGTGTCGCCGGGCTATTGAACCACGCAAAGGCTATTGGACCTTACCTGCAGGATTTATGGAAAATCTTGAAACACTGGAAGAAGGCGCCGCCCGGGAAACGCTCGAAGAGGCCTGCGCAGCGGTGACAAATATTCAGCTATTCGGGGTATACAATATTCCGAGAATAAGCCAGGTTTATGTAATGTTCAGAGCTGAATTGGCGCGCGCGGATGGCTTTGGGGTTGGGGACGAAAGTCTGGAGGTGGCGCTGTTTCGGGAACAGGAGATACCCTGGGATGAAATCGCATTTCGCGTAATGGAAACGACTCTACGGCGATTTCTTGAACAACGTAAAGATAGAAACTACTCCATTGGAGTGACAGACTTACGCTAGACATATCAGTGTAGTGTATTAACAGCGTAGATAACCCGTTGATTCGGAACGCAGTTATACACAGTTAAAATTTTCCATTGGAGCTAACTTGTCAGTTAGCGCAAAGTCATTGGCTGCAAGTTAATTATCATCTATAACTTATTGAATTTATTATATTTATGTTAAATTGTTCATTTTTTAATCAAGTCTATAAAATTACTGAAAATCGTACGAAAACAGTCATGGCAGGCAAATCTATACACAGACTTATCCACAGATTCTGTGAGTAAACCCGAACCTCGCTCATGAACCCGGAAACCACAACCACTGTTCAGGTCGTTGTACCGGTGCCACTTCGTCAACACTTCGATTACCAATGTGATTCCGCACCCGTCCCGGGCACACGGGTACTGGTGCCCTTTGGGCGCAGGAAACTCGTGGGGTTGGTCATTTCCTGCGATCCGCCATCATCCAGCCGAAAACTAAAGCGTGTTGAACAGGTTCTTGACCTGCATCCAGTGATAGGAAGTTCACTTTTGAAACTATTGCACTGGGCAGCCAAATACTATCATCACCCTATCGGTGAAGTAATATCCAGCGCACTACCAGTTTTGTTACGTAGCCCCCGGCATGCCGATGCTCCCCGGGAAATGCTGCACTATCGTGCAGTAGAACCGGAGCCTGTTGACATAATACGGCTGCTTGGGAGATCACCGGTTCAGGCCAGGGTCTATCGCTATCTCCAGGCTGTTGGCGAATGGGCAAGCGTGGATCAGCTGAAATCCGAATTCAAAGGCTGGCGAAATATTGTTGCTGCTCTCAAGGAAAAATCTCTGGTGGAATCACAGGAAATGTTTTCCGACACCGAGTCCCCCTCTCAACCGGTCTCGATGACCCTGAATCAGGAGCAGCGGCTGGCAGCCGACTATATATGCTCGCAGCTCGGGCAGTTTAACTCGATCCTGCTACAGGGCATTACCGGAAGTGGTAAAACCGAGGTCTATCTTGCCGCTGCCAGGCAATGTATCGCTGAAGGCAACCAGGTACTGATTCTGGTACCGGAAATTTCGTTGACCCCACAACTGGTTGCCAGAGTGAGGGATCAACTGGGCGGCAAAGTCTGCACGCTTCACTCGGGCATGACTGATCGCAATCGATACAACACCTGGTGGATGGCAAAACAGGGCCTCGCCTGTGCAGTGCTGGGTACCCGATCGGCAGTATTTACCTGTTTGAAAAGTCCTGGCCTCATTGTGGTGGATGAAGAGCACGATATGTCCTATAAACAACAGGACGGATTTCGCTATCATGCCAGAGATCTCGCCATCAAACGCGCCAGTGTGGAAAAAATTCCGATAGTTTTGGGGTCCGCAACTCCATCCCTGGAGTCGCTATACAATGTGCAGCGCGGACGGCACCACTTGCTTGGCTTGAAACAAAGAATCGGTTGCGCGCAATTACCCACCATTACTCCCGTAGACCTGGGTATTCATGTCCCCGAAAATGGCCTTTCCAAACCGGTATTAAATGCCATCGCCGAGTGCCTTGACAATGGTGAGCAAGCAATCATTTACATTAATCGACGTGGCTATGCACCTGTTGCTCACTGTTATCAATGTCAATGGCAGGCTTGCTGCCACAGATGTGATGCACGAATGACATACCATCGTACCAGACATCAGTTTCGCTGCCATCACTGTGGCAACATTCAGCCCGGAGAGGAATCCTGTCCAGTCTGTGAAACCCCTCTGTTCTTCGGTGGCGCTGGCACTCAGCGTATAGAAAAAGCGCTACTGGGTAAATTTCCCCATGCCAGGATTTGTCGACTGGATCGAGACACCGCCAATACTGCAGCCAGACTTTACCGTCAACTGGAAGCAATTAAAAATGCTGAAGTGGATCTGATTATTGGCACCCAGTTAATTTCCAAAGGCCACGATTTTGCCAAAGTATCGCTGGTTTGCGTGGTCAATGCAGACCAGGGGTTATTCAGCCTGGATTTTCGTGCACCGGAATATATGTTCCAGCAACTTCTGCAGGTCTCCGGTCGAGCCGGACGGACGGCGGCTAACGGTCGGGTACTTATTCAGACCCGGTTCCCCGATAATGCCTATATTCAGATGATTCGACAGCATGACTATTCCGGATTTGCAGAAGCCTGCATGACGCAGCGGCAGCAAGCGGAGTATCCCCCCTGGTCCCGATTTGCCTTGTTTCGCGCCGAGGCGGTAAATCAGCAGGCAGCACTCAGGTTTCTGCAACTGACGCAATCTACTGGCACCACTATTGCCACAAAAGGGCAATTTAACAAGGTTGAAATTATGAATGCGGTACCCGCACCAATGGAAAAACTGGCTGGCCGCTATCGCGCACAGTTATTGGTCCGCAGTACCGACCGCGGGCAGTTACACGGACTCCTCGGGCAATGGGTAGCTAACATTGATCAATTAAAACAGTCTCGATCAGTACGTTGGTCACTGGATATAGACCCTATGGATATGTATTAGTAGGTGTCAGTATGATAGAACACTGATATGCCAGAGATCTTTCGCCTTACCAGACCCGATGACTGGCATGTGCATGTGCGCGACGGTAATATGCTGGATACAGTGATCAACCATACCGCCAAATGTTTTGGCCGGGCCCTGATCATGCCCAATCTGGAGCCACCAGTGACCGATGTAACGCAAGCCGAACGTTACCGGGCTGGCATTCTGGATCGACTCGCTCCATCCAGTCGATTCAATCCGGTAATGACCCTGTATTTGACCGACAAAACCTCTATCGAAACAGTACGTGGTGCCGCAGAATCACCCAGTGTTATTGGCTTCAAGCTTTATCCTGCAGGCACTACCACTAATTCGGATTCCGGCGTCACCAGTATCAGCAGAATTATGCCCGTACTGGAATCAATGGCAGAACACAATCTGGTTTTGCAGGTTCACGGAGAAGTAACGGATCTTCATGTCGATATATTTGATCGAGAAGCAGAGTTTATCGATCAGGTGCTGGATCCTTTGCACAGAGAATTGCCAGAACTTCGGATAGTTTTCGAGCATATTACTTCGCGCCAGGGCGTCGAGTTCGTCACCTCAAACGATACCAACATTGCGGCCACCATCACACCCCATCATTTACTATACAGTCGCAATGAACTGTTTGCTGGAGGGTTACGACCGCACTTCTATTGTCTGCCCATTTTGAAAAGAGAAGAGCACAGGCTGGCTTTGGTAAACGCTGCGATCAGTGGTGACCCATCTTTTTTCCTGGGCACTGACAGCGCCCCGCATTTACAGGGACAGAAGGAGACAGATTGCGGTTGCGCCGGAATTTATTCAGCTCACGCTGCCATAGAATTCTATGCCGAAATATTTGAATCCATGGAAGCGTTAGATAAACTCGAAGGGTTCGCCAGTTTTTATGGCGCTGATTTTTATCAGGTTGAACGCAATTCCGACCTGATATCACTGCAACGAAGCAATTGGGAAATACCCGAATTCTATCCAGTGGAATATACTGACAGTAGTCTGGAGTGTGCAATGACCAGGTTAATTCCATTGCGGGCCGGAGAAACCCTGCGCTGGAAGTTAGTTGAGGATCAATAAAATTCTGGCCTCTACCAGATAGCGCTGTGTCTATAACTGTTCCGAATTAATAACCACTTCCGCATTGGTGCGCAGATGCTTTACCAACTGACGGTAAAGATCTGATCCGTCCCTGGCAGTAGCCTGTTGGGTAAGACGCTGCTTGATCGCCTGATCCGGATTTTCAATATCTCCGGGGCTAACACTCGTAAGGGCGTATATCGCCGCATCTCCATTCGCCAGATTGACTAGCCCAAAGACTGGTTTCCCCGCCTCGGGTATCGCATCGGAAAATACCTTGTCACCAAGCTGATACAGTTCATTGGCCACCTCAGATCTCTCCGTGGCCAATTTCTGTGGCTTCAATTCATTTTGTGCCAGCATGATGTCCCATGAAGCAAGATGACTCAGGCCTGTAGTGAGATTTTCAGCCTCGGATGCTGCTTTTTCCCTTGACCGATCCAGCTTCATTGTAGCTACAATCTGCTCTCGAACATCCTCAAAGGGCTTGTGGCTGGCGGCCTCATATTCAACTTTTCGAATAGCCACCATACGCTCAAAGCTTAGTTCAATAGCCTGACTATTTAACCCTTCTTCCAGCACGTCTTCGCTAAAAGCAGCCTTCCGTACTAATGGGTTGTCGGCTACTCCTGTACCTTGTGTCTGGGTAAACCAGTCACTCGTTTGGATACTGAGTCCGGTTTCATCAGCAGTCGGCTCGAGACTGTCCGGTTGTTCAAAAATCAGGTTCTGAAACGGTTCAATCAATTCGGTAAACACTGCTTCCGCAGCCGCGCTGGCAGCCTCGGCCTCCACTTCACTGCGCACCTCTTCCAGGGCCTCCTGGCGCCCCTCTACCAATTCAGTCAATTTTATAATGTGAAAACCAAACTGGGTCTCCACGGGCCCCCTAACATCGCCTTGCTGCATTGAGAAAACAGCATCCTCGAACGGTTTTACCATTTGTCCCCGGGTAACGATGCCGAGATCTCCGCCGTTGACAGCAGATCCCGGATCATCAGAATGCTTGCTTGCCAGGTCTGAAAAGTCTCCTTGTTGCCGGACCTGGTCAAGAATAGACTCGGCCAACCGCAATCGTTCTGCTTTCAACGACTCGTCTGCGTCCGCATCAACGCTGATCAAAATATGGCTTGCTGTTCGCACTTCAGGGGTCTTGAACCGCCCTTGTAGCCGGTCATAGGTTTGCTCGATTTCGTCTTCGGTGAGCTGGATTCCGGAAGCTAATTTTTCAACACTGAGATCAAGATACGCCACTTTGACTCTGGCCTCAGTTTTGTAACTGTCCTTGTTGGATTCGTATTCCTCGCGGGCTTGCTGATCGGTTATTTCGAACTCATCAACATAGCGATCAGCTGTAATAATCGCGTATTGAGCTTCCCGAGACTGGGTTTGCAATCGTAATAACTGGTCAAGTTCGTTTTCAACGGTGAACGCCGAATTGGTGATCGCCTGCTGCAACTGCTGTCCAAGACTGTTTTGTCTTTCGATCGCTTCGTATCCCTGGGGTGTCAGGCCATTGGAAGTCAGAATATTCTGGTATCGTTCCGGATCAAACTGGCCATCGGTAACAAACGATTCCGAGGTCTGAATACGCTCGACCAGTTGCTCGTCAGATAAACGATAATTTTGCTCGGTGGTATATTGATTCAGTATTTGGGTATCGATTAAGCCATCAAGAACCTGCTGCCTGAATCCAGGGCTATCCAGCAACGAGGAATCAAAACTGCTGCCAAAACGACGAGTCAGGGCCTGGCGTTGCCGGGACAACTCATTTTGATAGCGAGCAGGAGAGATCTCCTCTCCGTTGACCGTTGCCAATGCCAATTGATTATCTCCTTCCAGGTAGGAGCTGATACCGAACAGGGCAAATGTCAGGACGATGAGACCAATGATAATCCCTGAAATCCAGCCTTTTGATCCTTCTCTGATGGCGGTTAGCATGGCAATTGGTGTTTAATGAGGATAGGTCGGATAAGCGGATGTGGAGTCATCTTGACGATAAACGCGGGATCATAAATACACTATGAACCCGCGTTATTTCTTAATGGCGGAGCGGACGGGACTCGAACCCGCGACCCCCGGCGTGACAGGCCGGTATTCTAACCAAACTGAACTACCGCTCCCACGTCTGGTGGGCGCTGCAGGGATCGAACCTGCGACCCTCGCCTTGTAAGGGCGATGCTCTCCCAGCTGAGCTAAGCGCCCTGGAAAGGCGCGCTAGTTTACGGCATCTTTTAGGCCTTTACCAGCCTTAAATTTTGGTACTCTGGTAGCCGCAATACTGATAGTTTCTCCGGTTCGGGGATTGCGTCCGGTACGCGCTGCACGATCGCTGACAGAAAAGGTTCCAAAGCCAACTAATGACACCGAGTCGCTGCTCGCAAGTGCACTACTAATCGATTCAAATACAGCATCAACCGCACCACCGGCATCGGTCTTGGTCAGGCTCGCACTGCTTGCGACAGCATCAATTAATTCTGCTTTATTCATAATACTATTTCCTCGTTAAGTTCGTATCGTTGAGTATGGGTATCTGGAAAATTGGTTATTATTATAGTTGAAGTCTGTGGTTGTTATTGACTTTTTCCTGGGCAAATTTCCAGGTTCATTATCTTGCTAAAATTGAATTCTTTTTGAAAGTGAATCTGATTATTTTCTGAGTCCGGCGGGCCAAAGTGGAATCATAATAAAAATACCTGCGACAATGCAACCTTACTTTTCATCCATCAGGCCTTGTATTTCACGCCCGTTTACGTTCCATTTTCGATTGTCGAATCAAGCAAAACTCTATTCAAGATTTACTTGCCCCGCTAACCTTTTGATCTCTAATATAAGTTACCGAAAAGTAACTTTTTTGATCTTCAATTGATCAG
>CAYOGN010000026.1:0-12857 GCA_964403545.1 uncultured Gammaproteobacteria bacterium | reverse complement strand
GTGCAGTGGCAATACATTATGTCAGCGGGTTCCTCTATAGCCTCGAATTCAATTGCACCACATAGACAATGTCCTTTTAGTGGTAAAGTAATATCAGTCATAACTTTATCTCATTTAAAATGTTAATTTTTGTAAAAAATGACTCCTTTGAGTATATTTCTGCCTGTCAAGAAATGCAATTGAACGTCCGCTATCGATAAAACAGAGCGCAGGATGGGTGAGTTACTTTCGCAGATGGAGAAGGCAAAACCACCTGGAGACAATCAGTATAAAAAAGTGGATCGGTCACATGAGAGTACCGAAGCAAAAACCCTCAAGGATTTGAAGATCACGAAAAGGCTGTCCAGCCAGTCTCAAAACTGTTCAAGAGCCTGGGGCTGGATTAGCTGTCAGGGAAGAAAAAGAGGGATTCAGTCCCCACCTTCCGAAAAATTATCGCTTCCGGAGGGCGGGCATTACATCGGTCGCGACGTGCTCGAGCACATCCCGCTGGGCATTTATGGGGTAGTAAACGCCAATCTCATCGAACCCCAGGTCCAGAATCTGTCCCGCCACATCAGCGAAACACTCGGCAGATTCCCAGTAGAACAAATGCCCACCTCTCTCCCGGGCGTTCGCATCGAACATCAGGAAGGAGTGACGCAAGGTCGAAGGGTCACGGTCGACTTCATCGCAGGCCTGGGCCATTTTTGTTTTCAGTTCGGTCGCGTCTGCTATCAGCACCTCTGCCCCTGCGCCGAAGCTCATGCAGTTCCACGTATCCCCATATGTCGCGGCGCAACGCATCATCTTCGGGCCCATAGCCGCTATGGTGATGGGTGGTCGCGGCGACTGAATCGATACGTGTACGGTTGCGGACTCAACAGTGTAGTATTCACCAGCGTAGCTCGTCGGAGAGCCGCAAAGCATAGAGTCAACGATCTCGACATACTCCTTGAAGCGGCGGGCACGTTCTGGATTACCCCAGTTCGGAACGCCTATTATGGCGTATCCGGGATCAACGGTGAGTCCTAACCCAAGCCCCGCTTCAATGCGCCCACCAGAGATGTGATCGACGGAGGCCACCTGTCGCGCGAATGTTGCCGGATCTCTCATCGGAATCTGGGCAACACAGGGTGCGAGCCTGATGTAATCGGTCGCCTGCGCCACTGCAGCGAGAGCGGTCCACACATCAAACCAGGGCACTGAGGGGTTTTTCCAGTCCACAAATTGGTCTGCGGTCGTTGCGAGGTCGAAGCCGAGTTCCTCAGCATGGAGGAACCGGCGCAGGAATTCTTCCCATGCAAGGTCGGGGAGCACTTCGACCTGGAACCGCGGTTCGAGAGTAGTCATGATGTGAGAATAGTTTCGCTCTGCGTCATGGACCGAGTATAAGCCAAATAGGCGTATCGCCGCAGGCTCAGTTATTTTCACCAGACCCGGACAGATTTCATATCTAAGGGGTATGTGGGAAAATCAGCAGGCATACCAGATCATCTTATGAACACAAATCAAATAGCCAAATCAAATTAACCAGGGGGAACAATGTTGAATCCTGTTTGTTATTTATTTAAATCCATGACTGAGCTGCAGGGTGCAATCGCTGCCCAGTTGACCGCTATCTTCGTTACCCTGGCGGGCCCGGTTTTCGCACAGCAGGAAGCAGCCTGGACTGTGCTGCAACAATCATAGGCGCCGGGATGCACAGACATTGCAAGTCATCTTGCGGAAGTTTCCCTGGCAATACCCGTGTACAGGCATGTTATAGTTATTTTCACATTTTTTACAATTATTTTATTAGTCGGGAGTAGTTCAAAATGGCAATTAATTTAAGATTTGCGGCAATGATCTTGCCCAATGTAGAGTGGGCGGAATGCCTTAAGCGATTTCAATATGCGGAGGAAATTGGCTTTGATATTGCGGGAACCGGTGATCACTTCATAGACTGGAGTAACCCGCCCAGTTCATGGTTTGAAATGTGGACTTTCCTGGCGGCCATTGCTGCAAAAACTACGACGATAAAAATCTGTCCTGCCGTAGCCCAGATTCCGTTGCGGAATCCGGCGATGTTCGCCCGTGAAGCACTGACAGTGGACCATATTTCAAACGGCCGCCTGGAAATCGGTTTGGGACTGGGGCTGCCGATCGATCCCTCTTACGAAATGATCGGGATGCCAAACTGGTCAAACAAGCAGCGAATGGACCGTTTTCCTGAATACGTCGAAATAGTGCATCTATTGCTGTCCAATGAAACCACGACCTACAAGGGAAAGTTCTATGAGGTCAACAATGCCTACATGAATCCAAGGCCGGTACAGAAACCGCGCCCCCCAATCACTATTGCCGCCATGGGGCCAAAAATGCTGAAAGTGACGGCCAAATTTGCCGACATATGGAACAGCATGAGCTTTGCCGACAACTTCGAGGAACAGTATGAACAAACCCAGGAAAGAGTCGAGGAAATGATGAATAACTGCAAGGAAATAGGTCGGGACTGGGACTCCCTGACCCGCTCCTACCATATGTTTGATGCAAAATCCCGTCACAGTGGCGGGATCATCAACTACTACGAATCAGAAGATGTTTTTGTTGAAATAGTAGAGAAGATGATGGCCCTGGGGATGACTGAATTCAACCTCTACTATCCCATGCTGGATGAACAGATTCCCATGTTTGAACATATCGCCAGGAATACCATTCCCCAGCTGAAAGCTAAACACAACACGGCCTAGTTAACGTTACAGATACCTGCAATTACCCCCAATTACGACCTGGGAAAAGGTGGCAGCGTGAATTCGAAAGTGTTGGCCCTTTCCGGAGGCATTGGCGGCGCCAAACTAGCGCTGGGTCTGTATCACGTTCTGGAACCCGGTCACCTCGCGGTGCTGGCCAACACGGGGGATGATTTCGAACATTTCGGATTGAATATATCGCCGGATATCGACACGTTGATATACACCCTTGCCGGAATGGACAACAAGTACCAGGGATGGGGACGGGCGAATGAAACCTGGAGTTTCATGGAAGCGGTCAAGGAGCTTGGTGGAGAAGACTGGTTTAACCTGGGTGACAGGGACCTGGCCACCAATGTTTTACGCACATCGAAATTGAGAAAGGGGAAAAACCTTAGCGAAATTACGCAGCAATTCTGCGAAAAGCTGGGCGTCCATGCAGACATCCTTCCGATGTCCAATGAACCTGTCCGGACCATAGTCAAGACCGTTGAAGGCGATGTCCCCTTTCAGCAGTATTTCGTGCGCGACAAGTGTGCATCTATTGTCACCGGGTTTGAATTCGATGGTGCGGTCGCATCGCAGCCCGATCACGAAGTCATAACAGCGATCGCTGATGCCGAATTTGACGCCATCATTATTTGCCCGTCCAATCCATTCATCAGCATTGACCCGATACTCGCTGTACCCGGCTATAAGGAAGCCCTCATGAATAGCGAAACACCGGTTGTGGGAATATCGCCGATTATTGGAAGTAATTCGGTAAAAGGGCCTACATCGAAGATCATGAAGGAACTGGGTATTCCGGTTTCGTCGTTAAGCGTGGCAAAACATTACAAAGGAATTCTCGATGGCTTTATCGCTGATTCCCATGACGACCTGGATGCCGGGGAAGCAGGGACTCCCGTTTATAAAACCAACATCATGATGGATACCTTTGAGAAGAAGAAATCCCTGGCCCGGGAGACCATGAAATTTTCTGCCGAAATTTCTAATCAAGTGGCATGATGATCCTGTGCGAAACCAATGGGGTCCTGGTTTTGCACCCTCGCTAAAATCCCACTTTGGTTGAGATAGCGGCTGGTCCTGGTGACACTTTTTTCGGAAATAAACGCCCGGAGATCATCGATAGTGTCAATGTCCAGGGAAATCCCTGGCAGCGGAACTACATTGGGTTCTATCCCTGTCGCTTTCGCCTTTTGCAGATGGGGAAAATAACTGTCCGTACCAAATTTCAATGGGACAACGTTGGGTGGAGAACAGATAACTGCGTTTGAGCCCCCGTAGTCATGGGATGGAACAATGGAGAATGCCTGTGAAAGGCCCAGGTTATTGTGTGACTCGATCAGGGACTGAAGTTCCGAATGGGTTGCAAGTGGAATGTCGCCGGGAAGTGTAATAATTTCCCCCACCCCTTCGTTCATAAGCATTTCAATGCCATACTGAACCGCCTCGGTATGGCCCCTGTTTGCCGGCTCTGAAATTATCCGCATACCGTATTTATCTGCCAGTGCAGCTGCCGTGGAATCCAGCGTCACCAGTGCCATGCCATCAAGTTCATCCAGCTGGCAGACGCAATCCAGCACATCCTCGAGCATGCACCGGTACAATTCGGCGCGTTCGGACTGGTCCAGGTATTCACGCAAACGCTGCTTTGCATCGGCAAAATTCTTTACTGGTATGACGAGCCACATGTCTGAGCGCTGTTTGTATTTTCAGGTTGATCCCTGGGAAAATTCACTTCTCAACCGGGGGAGGACCTGCCCGGAATAGAGTTTCAGGAATCTTGCCTGGTCCGGCCCCGGGGCATGGAACACCAGGTGGGTAAACCCCAGGTCGATATAGGGTTTTATCTGCTTAATATGCTCGTCCGGGTCGGAAGATACGATCCACCGGCTGGCGGCGCGCTCCACGGACAACTCGTTTGCCCGTCTTTCCATTTCCATCGGATCATCCACGCCGGTCTTTTCTTCAGGAGACAGGGCAAGGGCCGCCCAGTGCCGGGTATCCTGCATGGCACGATCCAGGTCTGTATCGAAAGATACCTTCATTTCGATCATCTGCTCGAGCTGACTGATATCCCTGCCGGACTGTTCCAGGCCTTCCCGCACATTGGGAAGCAAGGTGTCCTTGTACAGTTCCGGTGCCTTGCCGCTGGTACAGATAAAGCCATCTCCTGTTTGCCCGGCCAGCCTTGATGCCGTGGGACCGGCAGCAGCGATATAGACGGGTATGGAGTTCTCCGGTCGGTCATAAATGGTCGCCATTAGGGTCTGGTAATACTTGCCGTCAAATGTCACCCTTTCCTCGTTCCATAACTTTCGCATCAGTTCAATGGACTCCTGGAGGCGATCAAACCGCTCCCGGAATTTTGGCCAGGCGAGGCCCGTAGCAGGAACCTCGTTAATGGATTCACCGGTACCCACGCCCAGGATCAGCCGGCCGGGATTGAGGGCGTCAAGGGTTGCCATGGCCTGGGCTACCACCGAGGGGTGATACCGGAATGTCGGCGTCGCCACGCTCGTACCCATAGTGACCGATTCGGTTCGTTCACCCAGTGCGGCGAGCCACGCAAATGAGAACGGCGCATGCCCTTGTTCATGGCGCCAGGGCTGGAAATGGTCGCTCACCCATATTGAATCAAATCCAACCTGTTCAGCCAAGATGGAATAGTCCAGCAGCTGGCGTGGACTGAATTGTTCGGCTGAGGCCTTGTATCCCAATTTCAACATTGCTGGATTGTACGGTTACCGCGTCGATATACCAACAAAATCACTACTCTGGATAAATTTCAGGCATGACTTCTTTCGGATATGGCATCTTCGTCAGCGAATATTACAGAATGGGTGCGATTAACCCGGCTAGCAGGCAATGCAGGATCGCTGTCCAGCAAACGATTCAGGATATTGGCTTTTTCAAGACCAGTAACCAGCCACAACAGGTTCCGGGCACGGTTCAGCACCGAAAATGTTAGCGTCATCCGTCGAGTTCCGTTGTACTTGCCGGTCAGGTCAACATGAAGGGAGTCGGTGTACAGCACCGGGTCGTCCGGAACCAGTGACGCCGTATGTCCGTCGGCCCCCAGCCCAAGGACAACCAGGTCAAGAACAGGCGGCGTCCCGCACACTTTCTCAAGATCCCGGGAATACCGCACGGCCGCGTCCACCAGGTCATCCCCCTCTACCGGCATTGGATGCATAGTGCCCTCCGGAGCGCCTGTACGGTTAAGGAGAATTTTCTCAAGTTGGGTGTAATTCCGGTTTTCATGGTCTTTGGGCAGGACTCTTTCGTCAACCTGGAATAACGCACACTTTGCCCAGTCGATACTGCTGTCCGCCAGTTTATCAAACATCAACAGGGGCGTATTGCCTCCGCTGAACGCGCAAGTGAATCGTCCGGTACTTGCGATTGCGTTTTCCGAACATCCCTTGATATACCGGGCAGCCGCTTCTGCCGTCTGCTCGGAATCAGCAAAAGATCTTGTCTGCATTATCCGGATTCGGAATGGCCGCCAAACTCCTTGCGCAACGCAGACAGAATCTTGTTTCCGTACATACCCTGTCCCCGGGAGTCGAAGCGCTGGAACAGGGCGGCAGAAAGCACAAATGCGGGCACACCCAGCTTGCTGGCGGTTTCCACGATCCAGCGTCCTTCACCGGAATCAGGGACGTGTCCGCTAAAGTTTTCCAGTTCAGGATCAGACCACAAGCTCCGGGCGGCGAGGTCCAGCAGCCAGGATTCAATTACGCTCCCACGGCGCCAGAGTTCCGCAATATGGGCGGCGTCGGCTTCTAGACCGGGAAATTCCGGAACATCATGCTCATCAACGCCATGCTCTCCAACACCCTGCCCGCGGTCTTCAATGTTCCCCGCGCTTTTTAACAGCTGGAAGCCTTCTGCCATGGCGGCCATCATTCCATACTCGATGCCGTTGTGAACCATTTTGACAAAGTGGCCGGCACCGCTCTGGCCGCAATACAGGTAGCCTTTTTCCGAGGTTCCCCTGTCTTTTGCCGCTCCCGGTGTGTCGCTGGCCGCATCCTGGCCCGGAGATAGCGACTCGAACAGCGGCTCAAGGTAATCAAACACTTTCCTGTCGCCCCCGATCATCAGACAATACCCGCGCTCACGCCCCCAGATCCCGCCGCTGGTTCCGGCATCCATATAATGAACCCCGGACGCCCCAAGCGTCCGTGATCGCTGTATGTCATTGGGGTAATGAGAATTTCCGCCGTCAATGCATATGTCTCCCGCTTCCACCATCGGGGCCAAAGAGGCAATGACACCGTCAACATGATCCGCCGGCACCATTATCCAGATTACCCGCGGCGGCTCGAGACCAGTAATCAGTTCCTCCAGTGATGCGGCGGCAACGGCGCCGGCACTTTCCAGCTCCGGGTATTGTGACCTGTCCATATCATAAACCACGCAATGGTGGCCACTTGCCAACAGGCGATGGGTCATCGCACACCCCATTCGACCCAGTCCGATCATGCCGATTTTCATAAATGCTCCATACTCAGGTTTTTACCTATCAGTGTAGTGTAGTGTATTATGCGCATTCCGTATGGGTTTCAGTACCCTGTTTAAGGCCGTTATAAATCGAAAAATTATATTTTCCAAAAACATTTTCAATCGAAAATGCAGCAGAATACAAAGTCAATGTCTGACCGCCTGACATCCTGTTCTCCCGGTGAACTGATGAAAGAGGCTGCGGCCATCCGTGACAGCGGATTCAGTAATCTCCTCACCTATTCTCCAAAGGTATTTATTCCTTTAACCCATCTTTGCCGCGATGTCTGCCATTACTGCACATTCGCCAAAACCCCTGGACAGGTCAAATCAGCGTACCTTTCCCTGGATGAAATCCTGGCGCTGGCAAACGCAGGTTCACAGGCAGGCTGCAAAGAGGCACTGTTTACCCTGGGAGATCGCCCGGAACATCGCTACTCCGTTGCCCGCACCGCACTGGCAGAACTCGGACATCGAACAACCCTGGAATACCTCGCAGAAGCAGCAGCAGAGGTTTTTGCGCAGACCTGCCTTTTGCCCCATCTCAACCCGGGGGTAATGAGCCTGGCGGAGTTGCAACTGTTACGGGGCGTTTCAGTTTCCTGCGGGCTTATGCTCGAATCTGCGTCGGAACGGCTATGTCAAAAAGGGGGGCCGCACTACGGATCGCCGGACAAGCATCCAGCGGTCAGGTTAAAGACCATCGAAGATGCCGGGAAACTTAACATTCCTTTTACCACAGGCATCCTGGTTGGAATCGGTGAAACCAGGCAAGACCGAATTGAATCACTCCTGGCAATCAGGGAATTACACGAACGGTATGGGCATATCCAGGAAATAATCATCCAGAACTTTCGTTCCAAGCAAAATACGTTGATGCGCGATGTTGAAAACGCACAACTGGACGAGCACTTGTGGACAATCAGCAGCGCCCGACTGATTTTCGGTGCGGACATGAGCATCCAGGCGCCGCCCAACCTGCAACCGGGCGCCCTGGCGAGTCTTGTTGACGCCGGTATAAATGACTGGGGCGGCATTTCACCGATCACACCCGATCACGTCAATCCCGAGGCGCCCTGGCCGGGTATTGCGGACCTGGCAAAATTATGCGGTGCCATGGGCCGGGAACTGGTTGCCCGCGCAGCCGTTTATCCAGAATACATTTCAAACCCGGCAAAGTGGATCGACCCGAAATTTCACACCGACATCATACGAAGTGTTGATTCCACCGCACTCCTGAGGGATTCCAGCTGGGTAGCAGGAAAAAAAGATTCTGATGTTCCCGAACTTTTATATCCCTGGGCAGGAAAAAACAAACATGATCAGCCCGGTGCCCCACCAACAATTATCGCTGAAGGTATAGCGCCAATCGTTCATCGGGCAATTGACGGGAAATACCTGGATGAAACAAGTATTGCCAGGCTCTTTACTGCAAGGGGAAGGAACCTTGATTACGTTGTCGACGCCGCGAATCAGCTGAGACGCAATATAAACGGTGAAAATGTTAGCTATGTCGTGAATCGAAATATCAATTACACGAATATTTGCTACTACAAGTGCGGATTCTGTGCTTTTTCCAAGGGAGCCGGAAACAGCAATCTTCGCGGCGATCCTTATGACCTCGCTATCGGAAAGGTAGTGGAAATGGCCCGGGAAGCCTGGCATCTAGGGGCTACTGAAGTCTGCATGCAGGGAGGAATACACCCAAACTACACCGGCCAGCATTACCTGGAAATCTGCAGCGCCATAAAGACTGAACTTCCTGGTATTCACATTCATGCTTTCTCACCCCTGGAAATTTACCAGGGGGCAAATTCCCTTGGCGTCAGTATCGAAGATTTCCTCATCGAATTGAAAAACAACGGATTGAATTCCCTTCCTGGAACGGCCGCCGAAATCCTTGATGATGAAATTCGCGAAATTATTTGCCCGGACAAATTGAAAACCCGCCAATGGATCGAAGTGATAGAGACCGCGCACACATTGGGCATACCCACCACATCAACCATAATGTTTGGACATGTGGATGGCCCGGTAAACTGGGCGCGCCATCTGGCGGCAATCCGTGATCTGCAGGTCAATACTGGGGGCATTACGGAATTTGTACCGCTGCCGTTTGTTGCTGAGAAAACCCCTGTCTACCGGAAAGGAATTGCAAGGAATGGCCCAACACTGAGAGAAGCTGTCCTCATGCACGCGGTTGCCAGGCTGGTATTTCAGGAACTTATCCCGAATATCCAGACCTCCTGGGTCAAAATGGGCGCCCTGGGCGCAGGGGTTTGCCTGCAAGCCGGTGCCAATGACCTTGGGGGGACCTTGATGAACGAATCTATTTCCACCGCAGCCGGCGCCAATCATGCCCAGGAAATGACTTGCGATGACCTGCAAACAATCGCAAACGGAGCGGGGAGAAACCTGGTCCAGAGAAACACATTGTATGAACACTTTAAATCTACAGAGACTCCAGTTTCCCATCCCCTGAATGAAAGTCAGGAATTGCGCGTTGGCGTTTAATAGGGGAATGTAAGTGGGCGTTTCTATTTCGTCGCTAACCTGTTTCGCCATACCCGAGATTCCGCTCATTCACCCCGGTGATGACCTTGTTGCACTGACCATAAATGGACTTCGTGATATGAATTATGATCCCAAGGACAGGGACGTGTTTTTGTATTCACAAAAAATAGTTTCAAAGTCTGAAGATCGATATATCGAACTCGGCTCAGTGGAACCATCCGAGCGGGCAAGGAAGCTCTCAGTTGAGACAAACAAGGACCCCAGACTGGTCGAAGTTATCTTGTCTCAATCCAGGCGTGTCCTCAAGTTTCGGGAAAACCTGTTAATCACGGTACACAAACTCGGATTTGTCATGGCGAATGCCGGGGTGGACAAATCCAATCTCGACCCCGACTACAAAGATGCAGTGCTGCTGTTGCCTGAAGACCCTGATCAATCGAGCGAAAAATTCAAACGGCGCATTGATGGACATTATGGCATAAACGCAGGTGTGGTTATTTGCGACAGCATTGGCCGTGCATGGAGACGGGGCACCGTTGGCCAGGCAATAGGCTGTGCCGGCCTTCCCGCCGTCCAGGATATGAGAGGAGAGCCTGATTTATTCGATCAACCGCTTTTAGTCAGTGAAGTTGGCTTTGCTGACCAGGTTGCTGCCATGGCAACCCTGGTAATGGGAGAAGCCCGGGAAGGTCAGCCGATCACTGTGGTCTCCGGATTAAATTGGTGTGGCGGGGATCAAACGGCCAAAGACATCTTACGATCTCAGGAAGAAGATCTGTTTATATAGCCAGTTGCACATGCCGACTGGGTGGATATCAACGACAATCTTCCCAGTAACGGCGGAGAATAGAATAACCAATATGGGTAATTTTAGTATTTGGAAGCAGGCGCGTATCAAATTGAAGCAGAAGCGTTACCTATCTGCCTGACGTGGTACCTGAAACATAGTTTATTGTGCCGCGCGGTAACTCAGTCCGCTTGATGATTTCGTGTAGCCTGCGGTTATCTTTCCCTGGTCGTTGCAGTCTTGACACAATGGCTGTCGCTGCAGCTGCACCTCTCGGATCGCTCGCCGCTGTTTACTGTTGGTTCGATACTGTCGTCTGGCTTGTCGCTTGATCGATAACGTCCTTGTATCGTTGTGCTTGATGGTACTACGCCTCACATCATGCGTATCTGGCAGACTTGGCATTCCCTAAATTCTCCATGCAATAAAAAACCCGGCAACCGTCACCGGTTCCGGGCTTCAATCATTCTCACTTTAGTGCATAAAAGAGCTGTTCTATAAGTAGGTGCAGCTCTGTAGCGCGGAGAATAACAAATAATTATATATAAAATCAACTATTTGTCGTTAATATCTAGATTTTAGTGTAACAGTTATTTCTTGAAAACTACGATATTATTTCGCGTATCAAACCTGATTACCTCCACTGGCGCCAACGTTTAATTAGCTTCACACTGGCATAAAAAAAGCCGCAATCCCATTCGGGTGCAGTTCTGTAGCCTAGGAATATATACCCCTAATTCTGAATAACAAGATTAGTATTGAAATAAGTTGCAGAAACTGGAACTTGATCAGAAATTCTGGGTTATAAGGTTACATTTGCGAGACCAATTGTTAAAAATTGCAGTGACTCCACAGTCGGTCAGGAATACATCAAATTCCGGTTAGCAGACGTTCATTTCAATTTATTGAAGGGCTGTAATACTCCTGTACAGACGATATATCCAGCATTGTGAATGTCCGCTCCCCCGAAACCCGGATTTCTCGTAAGCAGCCAATTTCATGCTCATGATAAACTTCGGCTAAATACAAAGCCGTCTATTTCTTTGGTGCCGTTTGGTTAAATTTAATCAGAGATATATAACGTACTTGTGCTTTGCACATACGGAGGAAATTAAATGCCTGGAGTACACCAGAAACGCGAGAATCCTGTAGCAACCTTTCAAAGGGTGCGGAATCGTGTCCTCGGCGGCAGCAGACTGTTACTAGACAGCCTTAACGCGGATGAACTTGCAGCAGCACAGAAACTAATTTATGCGGAAGAAGCTGAAATTGTCAGTGCAGCCTGTAAACCATTTCTGGTTGCCAAGCTCGACAGGATAATAATTTCCTGACAGATAATTGTAAACGCGTGAGGTCGGACCCAGTGAAGCTGGGCTGCTAATGCGAGGCGTTAGGCAGCAGTGGGTTTGGATCAGTCCGAACTGAGAGGCCATATTCGCCCCACAAAAGCACTCAGTTGAGTTATCTTGGCACGCTCGCAGTTTCGGATTCATATGTTGCACAATCGGATGGAGGGAATCATGTCAAAGACGAACGACGATGGAAATTTGACCACTCGCGAGGCCAGGAGCAATCTCGCTCCCCGTCAGGGTGCGTATTGGCACGAGTTCGATAAGGACATTCATCTCGGCTACTACAAAGCAGACGAAGTCCGTGTGTGGAAGGCCCGTCTTGTTTCAGGCAGGAGGCAGCGTGAGGAGCGACTCGCATTCGCTGATGACTTTGAGGACGCCGACGGCGTTCGGGTGATGGACTTCGAGCAAGCTCGTGCCGCGGCCCGCAACTGGTGCAATGCGGAGGTTACGAAGGAATCACAGCAGCCGATCGACGATCGCCCGTTTATGACCGCAGGACCCGCCTGCAATCGCGACTAGGCTCGTTTTCGAGACGCGCTGTCGTGCACTCGGGTGACCGCTTCTGGACGAAGCAGACTCGAACAAATAAGGATAAGTTGCGCGTAGCAGGAAATTCATCCCGGTGTTGCACAAATCCGGTTGATTTAAATTAGTTCCGAGAAAATCGGGCTTCGGGGGAGCGGACCTACACAAGGTTGGGGAAATCGTCTGGAAATGTTGCCCTAAACGGTCGATCTGTCTTCGGACTAACGGCACGCCTAAGGCAACGGATGGCGCAGAACCTTAATGACGTCGTCCCCTCGACGAACAAAGCGCAGATCCCGACGCGTCATGACTTGACCATCGAACGGCGACCGTATTTCGTGATCCACTGTTCCTGGCTCTGACAAGACGACGGCAAGACGCTGCCCTTCCTTCACCCAGTCTCCGATATCGACGTCGTAGAGCAGAGCGCCAGGTACCGGGGTAGGAATCAAA
>CAYOGN010000025.1:0-7326 GCA_964403545.1 uncultured Gammaproteobacteria bacterium | reverse complement strand
CCGGGGAAAAGGTCATTCCGGGTTCCAGGGTAAGCACCATTCCCGGTTTCAATTCAGTATTGTCTGTGCGGGTATTAGAGGGACGCTCGGTAAGCTCTATCCCAAGCCCGTGACCCAATCGCCCCACTTCATTGCCAAGGCTTCCTCCAGCCACCATGACCTTATTCATCGCTCGCCAAATATCACTGGTGGTCGCTCCTGGACGTGCCGCGGCAAATCCGGACTCAGTGGCCAGCCATACCACCTGATACGCATCGCGACAAGCTGCGCTCACAGAACCAAATGCCCAGTTTCGGTCAAAATCACAAAAGTACCCATCCCAGGTGGATCCGGTATCGATGATCAACACATCGGCTGTGGACAGCACCCGATCTGTTGGCCCCATGATGATGCTGTCATACCCGCCCTGTCCAGACCCGGCAACCATATAAACACAGCTATCCGCGCCTCGACCAAGCATATCAAGTTGCATCCGACGACATATCTCACGCTCACTCAGACCTGTTTGTGCCAAATCTGTCATTACGCCAAAGGTCGCTGAGGCCAGTTGGCAAATATGTCTGGTCTTGGCAATTTCCAATGGCGACTTGATCATGCGTAATTGATGAATATATTGCGCAACATCGACAATCTGAAAGCCATCCAGTTTTTCCTTTAACCACTGGAAGTTATTGACTGGCATACGTAACATGCTTTCCGCGCCGAGGGTCATGCCAATCTGGCCAAACCTTTTTGGCAACGCATTAACCGAAGCTGAAAGCAATGAGATGCCATCATCTTCGGGCTGCGGTGAAGCCCAGGTCCTGACGTCGTCTACCCAGGTTTGGCGCATACCGCTGGCGCCAATTTCCGGAATCACTGCAATGGGTTTTCCCTCAAGTGGTACAAGCAAGAACCAGGGGCGGGTGGGACTTTGCCAGAACTGGGTGAAGAATCCGCTGTAATAACGGACATTGGGCTCGGTGGATAAAATAATTGCATCGCATTTGGCCCCGTGCATTCGCTGCTGAAGCGCCAGGGTTCTGCTTTCAAACTCGCTATCAGGAAAACCGCGTCGTAACAAACTCATCGTGACCAATGCTCATTTACACTTGTTAATTTTTCAGGCAATTGAGAAAGGGCACTAATGCTGATGTCCACCAACGCCATGAGCGTGGCCGTGGGCCATTTCTTCTTTTGTCGCAGATCGAACATCTACCACCTCAATTGCAAAACGCAGGGTTTTACCCGCCAGCGGGTGATTGGTATCTACGTCGATATTGAATCGTCCGACTTTAATGACAACTACCTCTCTGGGGCCATGCTGGGTATTTATCTGTACCACATCATCGGGGCGAGGCTTTTTTTTCGTCATAAGGTGCTTGGTCGGCACTCTTTCAACGCCGGAATTTTTTCGATGACCGTACGCTTTTTCCGGCCCAAGGGTTACCTCCAGCGCGGCTCCTTTCTCCCTCCCCTTTAAAGCCTCTTCAAGCCCCGGGAGCAATCCTCCGCTGCCGTGTAAATACAGCATCGGCTGATCTTCCTCCCACGAGTTTTCTAATTCGTTATCACCTTCGTATAAACGATAGTGAAAAGATACCACGGAATTTTTGCCTATTTGCATACTGATTATTTCATTAAATTCTATCCCGGGCTAGAAGTATACAATGCAACCAACGTACTCTGACCATAATCAATTTTGCAGCATGATATACGCCAACTTCAATCTGTCTCAAATTCATAGTAAAGATCCAGTGCATTGGATACACCACTGACTGCTTCGACATAAAAATTCGGTAAAAAATCATAACGGACGACAACATCGGTCAGGGAATTGAACAGGCCTTTTCTATATTTAATTTGCACATCGGGGTGAATATTCCCACCCACCTCTAATGCAGTACTGGCACCTGATCCCGAGCTATCCAGTTTCAGATCTTCCACCCCCAGTGAATTGCCAATTTTCCCCAGCACATTTCCACTTTTTCCAACACCTTTTGCGATCAGCAGATCTCCCAGCATAGCGGAATCATTGGCCCCACCAGAACCCAGTGCACTTCCCTGTAACAGATAGGACAAGGCGTTATTTTGATCCATATCCGGTTGCGAAAAAACTTCTACCTTTGGCTCAGAAACAGGGCCTTCCACAACAACACCGGCAATTACATTATCTTTGGTTTTTTTCGGGTTTCGGATCGCCCTGATTGACAAATAAGGATGATCAAACGCCCCGGTAAAGATTATTTTTCCTCGCTGGATTTCCAGATCCTGGCCATAGGCTCGATAAGTACCGTCGACCAGGGATATTTCACCCCCTACGGTGGGACTTGATATTATGGATTTCTTGATCGAAAGATCACCGCCAAGGTTTGATTGCAATCCGAATGCATTTACGGCGACGTTTTTACCCAAATGAAGATTAATATCCAGACCAACGGGAATATTTTTCTCTGGCTGTTGTTGCGGCTGATCGACAATAACGATATCGCTTGAAAGCGATACCGAGCTCGCGGGCAAACCGGCAATTTCGATTTGGCCTTGTGGTATATGGATATCGCCACTCAATATTACCGTATCGTCAGTTTTCACCAGATTCAGTTGCGGTGACAAAAATAAAACAGCCTGTGACTGATAGTCGAATTCCAGGCGTTCCCCCTCGATATCGATATCAGCCGAGAACCCGTCTTTCCAGTCCAGAGTTCCGTCTATGTTTCCCTGTCCATCGCCGGTCGTAAATTCGCCGTTCAGTCTGGCCTGGTATTGATCGAACACCAGTTCATTTTGAAAGCTGACTAGCTTTATCGGTATCGATGAACCGATTGCCTTGCCATTTGTAACGTTCAGATGGCCATCAATATCCGGTCGCAATAAATTTCCAGTGAACTTGATATCGGCAACTACCTCTCCCTCCAACTCGTCCAATGCAGGGATAGCATCCCTGATCACACTGATGTTGAGATCTTCTAGATGCAGTTCGGCGTCAATTATCTTTTGTTCTTCGCGGGATTCTACCGCAGCATTCATCGACAATATTCCATACTGCAGGATATCGACAACAATATCAGCGGCGGCGCGATCCTCAATTAATTCGGCTTTCAGGGTCAATTTTTTGATCGGCAGCTGATAATTATTTTCCGGTTGTTGCAAGAATAATTCAGCATTGTCAGTATTGACCGTCAGTTGCACGGTGGGTTTTCTACCGTCCGGATACCAGGCAGCTTCTGCTGACCCCTGTAACCTGCCGACAATTTTCAGTTGATCTGAGAGCAAGGGCGTCAGGCGAGCGAGTTCGTAATGGTTCAATTCGGCTGTCAAGCTGCCTGACGCACCCAGGGTCGCAGGCATAATACAAAGTGTTGCCGGCTTCGCCGCCCAGCAATGCTCTGCTACCGACAAGTCCCCCTTTGTATAAATCAGTCCAAGTGCATCTGTGAGGTCCCAATTCCCTTCTCTTGAGCTGATACGGGCTCGATCAATGGTTCCGGTCCATTTTGCACCTTCAGCATTGTCAGTTTGCAGGATCCCCTGGAGTTCAAATTCCAGCGAAGCCGGTTGCCCCGCAAATTGTGCGACCAGACTGTGCCCCGCCTCGGCGCCGGCAAACTGAAGATTGAGCTTTTCAAATCGGGCCACGCCCAGATCAACGCCTGATGCATCCACAGTAATGTCGCCTGCTGCGGCGAAAATATTCCGGATGTCGGCTTTAATATTAATCTGTTTTAACTGGTACTCTTCGTAGGACAATCCCGCACCATTCACATCCAGTGTAATGTCCGGTTGATCAGGAGTACCCCTGACTTTCAGTCCGCCATGGACAGTACCTGCGGCACCCGGAACCAGCGATGATGGTGAGTTCAATGCCAGGCTACCATCAAGATTGTTCTGTTCACCAATCAATCCATCAATTAACAAATGATTATCGCCACTTGAGATATTAAACTGGTTGAACCACCATTCTGCCCTGTTATTTCCTCGTACATTTCCGCCAAGCTGAAAATTATTTTCATTTAACCTGCCTGTTACATCGAGCGCATCTACTGCCAATTCCCAATCGTCACCTGATAACGTGAAATCACTATTCGCAGTACCTGACAACAAGCCAGTGTACTGCTGCCAAAACTTCCCGGGATTGATTGCATCCAGAACCAAACCACCCTGCCAATGGATTTTCTCGCCCATAGAGAGTTCACCATTGAATTCCGCGCTTCCACCCAGGGTTTGAACCAGCAATTGATCGAGGGAAAGCGCTGCCAGATCCGGCTCAACTGAAATCTTCCCTTTTAGTTGCACTTCACTATCCGGCAAATCGCTGGCGCTGAAATCTCCGCTCAATCGCAGTTTGCTGTTTTTCAATGTGCCATCCAGATTAATTTCACCCGCTGTTGACCTGTATACTGCTGCTGCATCAAGGGGCCACTGAAATTGCTGCCACTCAAATTTCAGCTGATGGTCCATGGCCCTGGACAATGGTGACAGAAATCCTTCGAGTTGCGCTGTTATCGGGCCTGACAATTCCATCTGCGGGTACAGTTTGGCCATATCACCATCAAGGTTCAAAGATATCTGCTGACCTGTAAATGGCTCGAATTGCTTCACCAGCAACTCTAATCCAAGCTTGAGGGGATACTGTTGCTGTAGCGAAACATTACCCATTACCTTGACCCTGTATTGACGGGTTTCTACGGCCAATCGGTGAATTGATAACAGACTGTCAACCAGATTGAGGTCAAGACGAATCTGATTCATGGAATGCGAACCTTGAGGCAAATTGAGAGTCAGATTTTCCAGTTGCCCCTGCCTGATTTGTACTGGCAGTGGTGAGCTGAATTGTGGCAGATTCAAGGTCCCATCATCACCGATAAACAAGTTTTCTGCCTCCGCTTGTGACTCACTTCGGTTATCCGCCTGGATCTCAACCAGCAGCCTGGATAATTCCGGATTCAGCACAGCGCCCTGTTCATTGTCGAACAGAAAATCTGTCGACAGATGTTGCATCTCAAGAGACACCCCGGGTTGCCGGTAGCCGACCCGGGTCAACTCGATATTATTTAACGCCAGCGATACGGGAAGACGAAAATCTTCCATCGGAACCCCCTGGTCTGTTTCATTCGTCTCACTGATCGCTGGCATCACTATTTCAACACCATCGGCCTTGAGGAAGTTTGTACAGATTTTTTCCGGCAAACAGTCCCAATTGATTTGATATTCCAGTTCCGTCAGGGACACTTCAAGACCGTCTGATTTCCAGACTATGTCGCGCAAGCGAGGATTTCCAAGGAGAGTCCCCGATTCCAGATTCACAGAAAGCCGCGGTTCCAGTCGGCTTGCCAGTGACAATAACAAGCCATTTCCCCGGTGGGTCAGCACGAGACCCGAAAGCATCATTATCAGGGTGAGCGGTAAGCCGATTAACAGGAGCCACCATTTATTCATCGTCCACAACGCCTCACAGTTCCGGCCCAATCAAAAAATGAATTCGAAAAGAATCATCGGAATCACTTAGTGGCTTCGCAACATAGAGCTTAACCGGCCCGATAGGAGATTTCCATATTACGCCGACTCCTGCGCCAACAGCAGGATCAGAAAAATCACTGGTGTCGTTTGTTACTGAGCCGGCATCAACAAATGCAGCCAGCCTCCAGTTCCTGTGTACCGGAAAACTAACCTCCATACTCGCCACAGAGAGATACTTGCCGCCAATGAGTAATCCGTCGTTATCTACCGGTGCAACTTCTTTATATCCAAAACCGCGGATAGATTGGTCGCCGCCAGCAAAGAAGCGCTTTGAGGGTGGCACATCCAGAATTTCGTCGGTCATAATTGCACCCAGTTCGAGGCGAAATGTCAGGCTGTGGCCAGATTCCGAGGAGCGCAACCACTTTGTCCTGCCATGGAGTCTGATCAAATCCGCATCTGACCCCAACGATTTACTGGCAAACTCGGTAATGAACAACTGCCTGTCACCCCAGCTTGCGTTCAATCCACCACGTGAACGGGTGCGGCTATAGGATATTCCGGGCATGAAGAATTTATAAATATCATCCTGATTACCCTGGGTGGCATCTTCATAATCAAACTCGAGATAACCGATTCTTTCCCATTGGTTTGGTGTTTTCCAGAACCGCCTTGCGGCCAGTGAAAGCTTTTCACTATCGGTATCATTCTCATCCAGTCGCTGATATCCGGTCTCAAAGTGCAAATAATTGTCCACGGGATCAGCAAGTGGCACCTTGTAGTATGCGGCCAGCAACTGCTCCAGCGCAGACAGCTGAATATCCGCACCAAGGCCATGCCCCTTGCTATTGGCCAGTGGATGGGACCAGTTTAACTTAATCCGTGGTCCGATATCAGTGTTGACACCCAATCCAACCTTATAGCTGTTTCCTGGTTTCATTTCCACAGTAACCATCACAGGAGCAGCATAGTCGCGGGACTCTTCCAATACAGGTCGAACCCGTACGCTCTTGAAATAACCTGTATCGTTTAGCGTCAGGCTGTATTCTGCCAACAGTTTTGCGTTGTATGGATCCCCTTCCCTGTAAGGTCGTAGTGACTGCACCAGTTGCTCGACTTTGTCATCACCCTGCAAAGTGGTTTCACCGAATACGAACCGGCTGGCAGTATTGAATAACAGACCAATCTCCGCACGACGATCACCACGATTAAGTCTCACCTCTGCTTCCTCAAACTCCGCCCCGAAATAACCTCGCTCTACAGCAAGGGTATTCAGGCTGGATTTTATCGATTCATATTTTCCATGATGAAACACATCACCTTCTTTAAGTGGCAGTTGTTCAAGCAATTTAACAAACATTGTATCTTCCGCTCCTTCGCCAGACAGCCTCACAACAAGCCGTGAGATAATAATTGGAGCCCCTGTTTCTATGCTCAGGGAGACAGTCAGGTCGGATACTGCGTCAGTACTGTTGATACTGACATCAACATTCGCATCGTAGTAACCCACTGCCTGTAGCGCCCTGATGGATTCCTCCCTAATTGAATCCAGATAAGCCTGGTGCCCAGCGGGCCCGGTTGGCACCGGGATTACCTTGATATAGGATTCAACATTTGTTTTGAGTTCATTTTCTATCCCGCTGATATTAAACGTAGTGCCAGCATGCGCCAACGCTGTGATCAAGAAAATCAAGATTATTGATAGAACCTTTATCATGGATCAGATAAATCAGGGTCGCAAAATTTACTGGGCTAAAACCAGAAGGAGACCCGTCAAGTTATCTATTGGCTATGGGTCCGGGATTGTTAAATCATGGTACATGTTTGAATCAGGTGGTATTTTATATTATTCCCTGGATAGCTTCCTGAAAACTGGCTGATTCATCAGGG
>CAYOGN010000024.1:0-2926 GCA_964403545.1 uncultured Gammaproteobacteria bacterium | reverse complement strand
TCTGCCGCCTGGAAGCGTCTCAGAAATTCATCCCAGGACGTATTTGGCAAGATTGCCAGTTGAAATCTGAGATCGTATGTCATGCTCAATCCTCTATTGTAATCTCGCAGAATTGTACCTCACTTTGATTGATCGACTGCGTAAACCACCGAAGATCGCAAGCATAAAAAAACCCCGCACTGTGGCGGGGTTTACGACCAATCGTATCCAGGAGATCCCTCCACGCTTTGCGTGTTCGGGACAATAAAAAACCCCAACCCAACGGGTTTAGGTTTTTTATTGTTTAATTGCCTGGCAATGTCCTACTTTGCGCGTATCATTCATGATACGCGTCCTGCGGACTCGCGTTCGCTCGCGAAAGATCGCTCCAGGCGATCTTTTGCTCGTATCTTCCTGATACTCGCCCTTTGGGGGTAAGCGCAGTGTTATCGGCATTATTGACTTTGGTCAGTGATGTTCCACGGCATCAACGCTTCGATGTCTTCCACAGTCTCGGCATTGGGTAGATCGGTAAAGACCTGCTTCAGATAAACATACGGGTTCTGGCCATTGGCCTTCACGGTCTCGATCAACGAATACAGATTGGCACTGGCCCTGGCGCCCTCCACCGAGGTCGAGAACAACCAGGCCTTCCTGCCAATCACGAATGGCCGAATCGCATTTTCCACGCGGTTATTATCAATCGGATAGTCACCGTCATCCAGATAACGAATCAAGCGCGGCCACTGGTTGTGCAAATAGGTCAGAGCCTTGCCCAGCTCAAGCTTGGGCGGCACTGTGGGCCGGGTCCTGATTGACCATTCATGGAGCTTGTCGATGATCGGCATGGCCTGTTCCTGTCGTATCCGGCGCCGGTCCTTCGATGACAACTCTTTGGCATGGCGTTCAATCCGGTACAGTTTACCGATCAATTTCAGCGCATAGTCCGATTTCGCCGACTTCCCCTTCTTGCCTGCCACTTTGGCGACCTGTGTGAACTTCCTGCGGGCATGGGTCCAACAGCCCAGGCGAATGATATCCCCCTCCCGGCAAACACTGTCATAGCCCTCATAGCCATCCACCATGATCGCACCCCGGTAATCGGTCAATAGTCGCTTCGGGACCTGACCACTACGGCTTGGATCATAGTCAAACAGAATCACCGGCTTTTCTGATCCACAGAGTGTGGCCTGCACCCACATATAGGACTTCGATTGCGCCGCCTTGCCCGGCTCTCTCAACACCTGTACCGGGGTTTCGTCGATATGCACAAGGGATTCATCCAGCAACCGGTCCCGCAGCAGATTGATCAACGGTTGAATCAATTCTCCGCTTGCTACCATCCACTTTGCCATTGTCCCTCGGTCCAGATCAATCCCGATCCGCTTGAGCATCGATACTTGTCGGTACAGCGGCAGGCCATCGGCATATTTGTACACGCCAATCGCTGCCAGGGTGCCGGGGCTCGCCTGGGACTTCGGGATTGGGTCTTTCGGCTTGGTCGCCGTCACCATTCCGTTATCACAGCACGGACACGTATATTGTTTGCGGATATGGCGCAGTACCTGTACCGTGGCCGGGATGATGTCCAGTTGTTCGCTGACTTTTTCTCCGGCCGCCTGAAGGGCCACACCGTGTACCGCACAGACTTTCAGCGCGTCCGCCAGGTCGTGAACGACATCTACCCGGGGCAGCGATGCCGGTAGCGGCTTGCGTCCCTTCTTCTTTCGGGTATGAGCCTCAACCGTAATGGTTTCCGATTCTTGTGTTCCGTCAGCTTCGGCATCTACCTTGCACCCTTCCTCAGCCTCGTCAAAGATCAGCAGCTGTCGTCCCTGACCCTTTTCACTGGACGGCCCGAAGCGCTGCTGGCGTGATGCAATCAACGCCTGTTCCAGTTGCTCGATATAGGATTTTAAATGGCCAACCTGATCCTTTAACTGGTTATTTTCCTGGTGCAATTCGGCCACATTCAACATCAGCATATTGTAATGTTATCAACGAGTTATGCATCCTTTGGGGCGACCTGTTATGGCCCCTGACCACCCCTTTTTACGTCCCGTATTGCAATACCCGGTGACCCTGCATCGACAGGATGTCATAACCCGACAATAACCATTGTAATTGCTCGTTGGACAGTACCATTACCTGCCGCTGATGACCTCGTGGCCACTTAAACTTCGATTCCTCTAACCGCTTATACCAAAGGATATACCCGCTCTGATCCCAGTGGATTACCTTCAGTTTATCTCGGCCCCGATTACAAAAAACAAAAATCGCATCCTGGTACGGTGATAAGTCCATCTCTGATTCAATGATAGGAACCAGGCCATTAATCGATTTCCTGAAATCCACAAAATCACGATGCAAGTAAACAGCTGGGACATCGGTGAACCATTTCATGTCGCCAGGGATTTCAGCAGATTAGCCACCCAGTCTGGAGAAACACCAGAATCCAATCGCAACCGGGCATGAGGAAGAATAACTTCGATTGCCGATGACACTGTTGATAATGAACGGTCAGCGCGGGTGATTTTGACGAACCCCGACGCTGAGCATCCCGCTACTGGACCCGTCGCCGATCCGTATTTGATCCGTGCCCGGTAAAACGACTTGATGCCTATCTGATTCGTCTGGCAAAATGCCACTGGTTTTAAATCACTGGCAGTAAACTTTGCCAATACCGCTTGCTAATCAGCCACTGTTCTGCGCTTTCGTTGCATCCAAACTCTCTCCAATTAAATGGGAGAACGAAATTAACTGAATGTCAATGTAATTTATAGTACGTCGGTTATAACGCGCTTACGAATAAATAATGCATAGTGTTTTTGCGACTCCAAATTATTCACGAAAACAGCAGACCCATATAATTAGGGAATAGTCTGGGTTCAGTGAGTTTTCCCGCAGCAATGCCCTTCTTATCGTTGGTGACCCGGAGAGGGCGTGC